>JBAWZV010000004.1:0-143243 GCA_037142875.1 Actinomycetes bacterium
CGGACGAGGTCGCCGAGACGGGCGAGCACGAGGAGCGCGACAGTGCCGGCGACCACCGCCGCGGCGAGCGACGGCCCGTCACGAAGGCGCTGCACGACGAGCGCGATCGGGACAGATACGAGGGCGGCCCCGAGAAGCACGATCCGGGCCAACGCGACCGGATGTGTACCGGTCAGCGTCGATGCTGCGATGACGGCAAGAGCCAGCAGGGACTGCATGCGCGCGGCGTTGCGGCGGACAGACGTCAGAGGGGTGTTCGTCATTGCCACTGGCAATACGGAGAGCGACCCGGAACGGTTTTGGAGACGCGCTCGACGCGACGATGACCGACGGCAAGGTGATGCTGGCTAGCGGCGGCGACCGGTAGGCCACTCGCTAGAATTTCGACGTGTCCAGGAACCTCGCAAGCGTCGTAGTCTTTGCGGGTGCGGCCCTGCTGCTTGCAGCCGCGAGCTCAGCGGCATCACGTCAGGCCCTCTCAACCTGCAGCACGAAGAGCCTCGTTCCCTCGTCCTCGTCGGGATACCACGTCGTCAGCGTTCAGGCCCAGGCGCTCTCGTGTCAGAAGGCCCGCGCGGTTGCGACGCAGGTCGCGTCTCAGCTGATCCACGGCAAGCCGATCAGCGTGCCGGGCGTGAACGGGTTCGGTATGTCGACGCAGACCTGCACCGGCTGCGCGCCCAGAACGGAGGTCTCGCTGACCTACCCGTCGGGCGCGAAGGTCACGATCGTCGTGACCGGCCCCGGACGCTCGTCGTCACCCGCGCCGGCTCCCGGGTCGAACTCGGGGAGCGGCACCGTTACGCTCTGACGTCGCCGAACAGGAACGACCGCTGCTCTCGCAGCATCTCGCGTGCGATCACGAGCCGCTGGATCTGGTTCGTCCCCTCGTAGATCTGGGTGATCTTCGCGTCGCGCATCATCCGCTCCACGGGGTACTCGGTGATGTAGCCGTAGCCGCCGAGCACCTGGACGGCGTCTGTCGTCACGGCCATCGCGGTGTCGGTGCAGAAGAGCTTCGTCATGGCAGAGTACTTCGTCAGCTCCGGCCCCTCTACACCAGCGTCGATCATGCCTCCGCAGGTGTAGAGAAGCCCACGAGCAGCCTCGCACCGGGTCTCCATATCGGCGAGCATCCCGGCGATCAGCTGGTGGTGCGCGATCGGCTGCCCCATCGTCTCGCGGGTCTTGGCGTACTCGAGCGCATAGTCGGTCGCGCCCTGCGCGAGCCCGAGCCCCTGCGCTGCGATCGCCGGGCGGGAGCGATCGAGGATGCGCATCGCGAGCCGGAAGCCGTCGCCCTCCCCGCCGAGGAGGTTCGCGGCCGGAATCCGACACTCGTCGAGAAACAGCTCCCCCGTTGTCGAGCCCCTGATCCCCATCTTCGGCTCGATCCGTCCCACTTCGAACCCGGGGGTTCCTGACTCGACGAGGAACGCCGAGACGCCCCTGCCACCGGCCTCGGGGTCGGTCTTCGCAAACACGACGGTGAGGTTGGCGACCCCGGCGTTCGTGATGAAGCGCTTGGAGCCGTTCAGGACGTACTCCTCCCCTTCCTGGCGTGCAACCGTCACCATCGCCGCCGCGTCGGAGCCAGACCCGGCCTCGGTAAGCGCGTAGGCCCCGATCCACTCGCCGCTTGCGAGAAGCGGCAGGTAGCGCGCCTGCTGCGCATCGCTCCCGTTCAGACGCACCGCGAGGGAGGCGAGCTCCTGCACGGCAAGCAGCAGGCCGCTCGTTGCGCAGACCCGGGAGATCTCCTCGATCGCAACGAGCATCGTGAGCGTCCCCGCTCCGACGCCGCCAAACACCTCCTCGGTCGACAGGCCGAAGAGACCGTTCTCGCGGAAGACCTCGACGACGTCCCACGGAAACTCGGCCGACTTGTCGATCTCATGGGCGCGCGGCGCGACGTGCTCACGCACGAGGACCCGCACGAGGTCACGAATCTCGCGCTGCTCGGCCGTCAGGGCATCGTGCGGCACCGCTTCAGTCTAGAACCGTTTGCGCCGATACCCGAGCCATGCTCATTCAACTTCGTGCCGCCGCACTCTCGCTGGCGGCCCTCGTCGTCGCCTCGGGGGCCTTCGGCCTCCTCCTGCTCGCCTCGCGGTAGCTAGCGCGACTCGACGGCGAGCCGCAGCCCGAGACCGATCATCACGCTCGCAGTGACCCGCTCGATCCTTGTCGGCCAGCGGCTCTCGGCAAACGCCGACCGTGCCCGTGTCACAACCAGGGCAATCACCGAGAACCACACCAGGTCGAGTGCCACGATCAGGCACGCCATGCCGATGGCCTTCCCGAACTCGGCGTGCCCACTCGAAAGAAACTGCGGGAACAGCGCGACGAAGAAGACGGCCAGCTTGGGGTTCGCGAAGCTCGTCACGAGCCCATCGCGGAACGCGTTGTGAGCCCGATCCGAACCGGGATCGAGCGCCGGCTCACCGCGACGCGTGCGAAGGAACGTCTGCACACCGAGCGCGACGAGCACGACGCCGCCTGCAACCTTGAGCACGACGAACGCGAGTTCCGACGCGGCGACGAGCGCCGAGATTCCGACCGCAGAGGCCGCCCCCCAGAACAGCACGCCTGTCGCATTCCCGAGGGTCGTGCGCAGCGCGCTGCGACGCCCACCCCGCAGAGCGCTCCGAATCACGAGCGCGGTCGCAGGCCCCGGAGTAAGGACGACGAGGACGGCGACACCCGCGAAGACGAGCAGTCCGTGCACACGACCATTCAAGCAGGCCTAGATTGTCGGTCGTGATCCTCGCAAACGGCCTGATCCGGACGATGGACCCGCAGATCCCCGTGCAACGCGCGCTGGCGATCGCGGGGGGTACGATCGCGGGCGGCGTCGGCGTCCACGAGACCGCTCTCCCCTCGCCCGACACGGTCGATCTCGGCGGACGAACGGTCGTGCCGGGATTCAGCGACGCTCACGTCCACTTTCCGAGCTGGTCACTGATGCAGCGCCAGACCGCGCTTGACGGGTGCCGCTCGCTCGACGAGGCTCTTGCGCGCATCGCGGCGGCTCCCCGCGAGCCGAGCCGGATCCTGCGCGGCTGGGGCTGGCGAAGCGGCGACTGGTACGGATCTGTGGAGCCGACAAGGGAAGCCCTTGATGCGGTCACCGGCGACGTCCCTGCCGCCATGCTCGCGAAGGACTACCACTCGCTCTGGCTCAACTCGGCCGCCCTCGCCCTGGCAGGCGGCGACCTGGACGTCCCGGGCGGCGTCGTCGAGCGCGACGCTGGCGGCCAACCGACCGGCGTGTTGCGGGAGGAGTCGGCGTGGCGGTTCAAGGAGCTGTATCTAAAGGTGTCCGACAGCGAGTACCTCGACGCGATGCGCCACGGCATCCGGCTTGCGAACGCGCGCGGCGTGACCTCCGTCCACGACAAGGACGGCTGGCTCGGAGCGCTGCGACTGTGGCAGTCGCTCGAGGCGGCCGGGTCGCTCACCCTCCGGGTCTGGCAGTCCCTCCCCCACGCGATGCTTGACGCACTCACCGAGGTCGGGCTTCGCTCGGGGTTCGGGAGCTCGCTCGTGCGCGTCGGGTACCTGAAGGCATTCATGGACGGCACGCTCGGGTCGGGCACGGCGCTGATGCTCGACGGATCGGGCGTCGCGATCGCAAGCCCCGCCGAGCTGGCGGACATCATCCTTCGAGGCGCCGCCGTCGGCCTGCCCGTGTCTGTCCACGCGATCGGTGATCGCGCAAACCGCGACGCCCTCGACGCGTTTGAGGAGACGCGCGCAGTCTGGGCACCGCTCGGGCTCCGACACAGAATCGAGCACGCCCAGCTCGTCGCCCCCGAGGACATCGCTCGCTTCGCAGCACTCGGAGTCGCGTGCTCGGTGCAGCTCTCGCACGCCCCATCCGATCGTGACCTCGCAGACCGCTTCTGGGGTGCGACCACGTCGCGGCCCTACGCGTACCGCTCGCTCCTCGCAGCGGGTGCTCTGGTCGCCAACGGCTCCGACGCGCCGATCGAGGAACTCGACCCGCTCGCCGGGATCCGCGCCGGTGTACGCCGCACGAGCGACGAGCGCCCCCCGTGGCACCCGGACGAGGCGCTCACCGTCCAGGAGGCCTTCGAGGCGACCACGGTCGCTCCCGCCTGGCTCTGCGGCGACGAACGACGTCGCGGCCGTCTGATCCCCGGCCACGCCGCGGATCTCGTCGTGCTCGACCGCGACCCGTGGGATGATCTCGACGCCCGGGTTGTCGCGACGATGGTGGCGGGTCGGTGGGTCTTCAACCCACCGCCGTGGGACTGAGCGCGAGCGATCCCCGCACGCGCCGACCGTCCTAGCGGCGGCGACGGGTACGGCCGGGCCGTTCAGGGACGTCCGTGCCTTCGAGGATCGCACGCGGCACCTCGTCGGTCAGCCAGCGAGCAAGCGCGTCGTTCTCGATCGCCCGCACTGCCGCGCTGAAGCCGACCGCCCGCACTCGTGGCGAGTGAGCGTCACTTGCAATCGAGTGAGCGAGCCCGAGATCGAGGAGGCGAAACGACGTCGCCCGAGCCTCGTCACCGAGGCGGCCATCGACCGAGGCGGCCGTGAGCTGGATCAGCCCTCCCGCGTCGACGACGTCGGCCACGATCTCGGGCTTGTCCTGGACAACCGGGTTGCGCTCGGGGTGCGCGAGCACCATCGTGAAACCGTCGGCCCGGAGCCGTTCGATCCGCTCGGGAAAGTCGGTCGGCCAGGAGAAGTACGGCGTCTCGACGAGGAGATACGCCGGGTTCCCTGCGAGACCAAAGCGGCGCAGCTCCGAAGCAGGGCGCGCGAGCTCCGCGATTGCGATCTCACCGCCTGCAACAACGTGGATCATGTCTCCGACCGCTGCCCGCACGTCCGCGAGCGTGGCCTCCATCTGCGCCGGTGCCGTCGGGAAGTCGTCCCGAACGTGCGGTGTCGCCGCGATCACCTCGACGCCGTCCTCCGCGGCAGCCCAGCAGATGCGGATCGACTCCTTGATGTCCACGGCCCCGTCGTCGATCCCCGGGAGGACGTGGCTGTGGAGGTCGATCACAGAGCAGCGAGCTCGACGAACAGCTCGCGCGCCGTGGCAATCCCGAGAGGGACGTACTCCACGACCAGGCGCTCGTTCGGCGAGTGGATATTCGAGTCCGACAGCCCGAAGCCGGTGATGATCGTCGCGATCCCCTTGTCGGCAAGGGCGGGCACGATCGGCAGCGTGCCGCCTGAGCGGATCAGCGCCGGCCGGCGGCCGATCGTCCGCTCGAAGGCGACGAGCCCAAGCTGGATGACGCGCGAGTCGGGGGACATGAGCCCCGGCGGTGCAGCAGACAACTGCTCGATCTCCAGGGTGGCACCCGCCGGAACGGCCTCGCGCAGGAGCCGCTCGACCTCGGGAGCGATCTCCTCCACACGCTGGCCCGGCGCGAGCCTGATCGACAGGTTCGCGTGCGCGACGACGGGCAACACGGTCTTCTGCAGCTGCGGTGACCCCGACTCGACGCCGTTCACGTCGAGCGACGGCTCACCGAAGGTGCGGAGGTAGAACTCCTCGGCCGCCCGGGCGTCGGCGGGACTCGCGCCCTGTTCTGCGAGCTCGTCTGTTCCCAGCGGAAGCTGGCTCCAGCCAGCGAGCTCCTCGACGGTCGGTGCGACGATGCCCTTGCGCAGCGGCTCCGGGAGGCGGCCGTCACGGGCCAACACACCCGCGAGGGTCGTCGTGAGGGCGTGAATCGCGTTCATTGCGGCCCCGCCGTAGACCCCGGAGTGCAGGTCACGCGCGCCCGTACGAAGTGTCAGGTGGAAGTAGACGAGCCCACGCGTCGCGATGTTGAACGCCGGGACGCCCGGCTTGATCATGTCGCTGTCGAAGATCACGGCGCCGTCGGCGCCACGCTCATCGGCCTCGAGGAACTCGACGATCGAGTGCCCGCCGGTCTCCTCCTCCCCGTCGCAGCAGAAGCGGATGTTCACCGGCAGGTCGCCGCTACGCGCGAGCTCACGAGCCGCTGCGAGGAGCATGTAGAGCTGGCCCTTGTCGTCGACTGTCCCGCGGCCGTAGAGGTAGCCGTCACGGATCGCGGGCTCGAACGGATCGCTCGCCCACAGCTCGACCGGATCGGGCGGCTGCACGTCGAAGTGCCCGTACACGAGCACGGTCGGCGCGTCCGGGCGTGAGGAGCGGAACTCCGCGTCGACGATCGGCTGGCCGTTCCAGTCGATGAGCTGTGCCTCTCCGCCACCGGCGCAAATGAAGTCGCAGACCCACTCACCCGCCCGCTTGACGTCGTCAGCCCGTGCGGGATCGGCAGAGATGGAAGGAATCCGAAGGAACTCCGCGAGCTCGTCGAACCAGGAGTCGGTCACATGTCGAGTGTAGAGAACTCGACTGGCCGATACCTCGGACTGAACGCTGCGCCGTTCGGGTCAGGCGACGTCGCGAAGCTGCTCGGCTTCGGAGAGCGCGCGCAGCTTCTTGAGCGACTGGTTCTCGATCTGGCGGATCCGTTCGCGTGTGACCTTGAACACGCGACCGACCTCGTCGAGCGTCTGCGGCGAGTGACCGTTCAGGCCGAAACGCAGCTCGAGGACGTGACGCTCACGCTCGGCGAGGAGTGAGAGCGCGTGGGTAAGCGCCTCGTTCCGCAACGTGAGCCCCGCCATCTCGTCCGGGAGCATCTCGGACTCGTCCTCGAGGAAGTGACCGAACTCTGACTCGTCGTCGTCACCGACGGGCTTCTCGAGCGAGACCGGCGTCTGTGATGTGCGGCGAATCGCCTCGACCTCCTCGACGCTCATCTCGACCTCGAGCGCGATCTCGGCGGACGTCGGCTCGCGGCCGCGCTCGGCGCGGAGCTTCCGCTCTGTCCGGAGGATCTTGTTGAGCTTCTCGACGACGTGAACCGGCATGCGGATCGTCCGCCCCTTGTCGGCGAGCGCGCGAGCGACGGCCTGCCGGATCCACCAGGTGGCGTATGTCGAGAACTTGAACCCCTTGCGGTGATCGAACTTCTCCGCGGCGCGCACAAGGCCGATCGTTCCCTCCTGGATCAGGTCGAGGAACGGCAGCCCCTGGTTGCGGTAGCGCTTGGCGATGGAGACGACGAGCCGGAGATTCGCCTCGACCATCTCCTGCTTCGCCCGATGGTCACCGCGCTCGATCCGCTTCGCGAGCTCCACCTCCTGCGCCGCAGTCAGGAGATGCACCTTGCCAATGTCCTTCAGAAAGAGCTGGAGCGAGTCGGTCGAGATCTCGAGCTCGAACGAGTCGTCGATCTCGACGGCCTGCTCGTCGCCGGAGTCGAAGACACCCGCCGTGGGAGGCTCGACCGCATCGAGCGGCTCGTCATCCTCTTCGTAGAAGACGACCCCCGGGTCGTCCTCGACGGTCTCGTCCTCAACCAACCGCTGTTCCCCCTGTTACAGGGCTCCAACTCCGCCCTTCGCGCGGGAACTGTTGCAGTGCCATCGGACGGAGCGGCACGCGCTCCGCGAGGGGGCTCAGCCGGTTGTGGTCGTCGCGGCAGGCTTGCCGGTGAGCTTGTCGAGTAGGAACTGCGACGCGCGGCCCCGCTTGCTCGTTGCATCGATCGCTACTGCCTTCTTGAACTCGATCACGGCCTGGTCGAACTGCCCTGTCCACACAAGCAGAAGTCCGATGTAGTAGCGCACGACCTGGCTCTGCGGGAACCGCTTCGTGAGAGGGCCGAGCCGTGAGAACGACGCGTTCAGATCACCCTTGTCGAAGTGGCCGACAGCGGCGGCAACCTGCGCCTGGTCATCGTTCGGCGTGAGCTTGGCTGCCTTGTCGAAGAGCTTCGAGGCGGAGCGCTGGTGGCCCTGCGCCTGGAGCTTCGTCCCTTCTTCGAGCAGGCCGGTCGGCGGCGTGGGCTCGAAGATCGGGTAGCCGATGTTGAACTGCGGGTGGAGGAAGTCGTCGGCCTGGATCTCGATCTGGGTGTCGCGCCCGAGGCTCTTGGCGCGCTCAAGGGCCGTCTGGGCGTCGAACGTGAACCCCGACCACAGGAGAGCGATGCCGCGGTACAGATGGACGAGCGCGCTCTGGGGATACTGCTGCGCGAGACGCTGCATGGCGTCGATGCTGCCCTTGGGCCACGTCTCGTAGGCCGCTTCGATCGCTGCGCCTTCAGGGCCGGGCAGCGTCTTCGGTATCGGCGGCGTGCCCGACTGGACGGCCGGCTGGTGCGGCGTATCCCGCGTCATGATCGTGATGCCAAGGACGGCAGACACGGCTGCTGCGGCCACCAAGAGCACGGCCACGAGTTGAACAGGTCGCGTCATCTCCTGCCACGGTAGCGGGAATCGACTGGCGGGAATACCGCGTGGCGCTACTATCGTTTTTGAAGTCATGCCGAGCTACAGGGAACTTCTCCAGAATGTGAAGAGCGCGATCAGCGAGGTCGACGCGCGCGAAGCCCAGTCGATCGAGGGTGCGGCGTGGATTGACGTCCGCGAACCGGACGAGTGGCAGGAGGGGCACATCCCTGGCGCAGCGCACATCCCCCGCGGCAACCTCGAGTCACGCATCGAGGGCGTCGTCGCCGACCGCACGAAGCCCGTCGTCATCTACTGCGCCTCCGGCGCCCGCTCGGCGTTCGCCGCAAAGGCGCTCACCGAGCTCGGCTACGAGCGTCCCGTCTCGCTCATCGGCGGCATCGCCGACTGGAAGCGCAACGGGCACCCGATCGTCCTGCCACGCGTCCTCTCCCCCGAGCGCCGAGCGCGTTACGCGCGGCATCTCGCTATCCCGGAGATCGGGGAGGAAGGCCAGCTCAAGCTGCTCGAGTCGAGGATCCTGATCCTCGGCGCGGGCGGCCTCGGATCACCCGTCGCCCTCTACCTTGCTGCGGCCGGCGTCGGCCACATCGGAATCATCGACGCCGACATCGTGGACGAGTCGAACCTCCAACGGCAGATCGCGCACTCGCTGAACACCCTCGGAACGCCGAAGGTCGATAGCGCCAAGCGCGCGATCGAGGCGCTCAACCCGGATGTCCAGGTTACGACCTACCGCGAGCGACTCACGACCGAGAACATCGACCGGATCCTTGATGACGGCTGGGAGATCGTCGTCGACGGAACCGACAACTTCCCGACCCGCTACCTGTTGAACGACGCGTCCGTGTGGCGCGGGATCCCGGTCGTGTACGGCGCGATCTATCGCTTCGACGGCCAGGTGAGCGTGTTCAAGCCGCATGAGGGACCGTGCTACCGCTGCCTGTTCCCCGAGCCGCCGCCGCCGGACCAGGCGCCGTCGTGCTCCGAGGGCGGTGTCCTCGGCGTCCTCCCCGGGATCGTCGGAACGCTACAGACGAACGAGGCGCTCAAGCTCGCAGTCGGGATCGGCGATCCGCTGATCGGACGGCTCCTGCTCATCGACGCGCTCCACGGCGAGTTCGACGAGGTCAAGATCCCGCGCAATCCGAACTGCCCGGTCTGCGGCGAGCATCCGACGATCACCGAGTACATCGACTACGTCGAGTTCTGCACGCGATGAGCATCGTTCGTGTCCCTCCCGTTCTCCGTGCGGAGGCAGGTGGCGAGCGTGAGGTCGAGGCCGACGGCGCCACGGTTCGTGAGCTCCTCGAAGACCTCACACGGCGGATGCCCGCTCTCGGAGAGAAGGTCTACGACGGGTCGGAGATCCGCGCGCATGTGAACGTGTACGTCGACGGCGAGGATGTCCGCACGAGCGGTGGACTGAACGCGCCCGTCCGCGAGAACGCGACGGTCGTGCTTCTGCCCGCCATGGCGGGCGGGAATGGTCGTTAGCAGCCTCCTCGACCTGATCGGGAACACGCCGCTCGTCGAGCTGAAGCACCTCTCTCCTCCGGGCGTCCGTATCTACGTCAAGCTCGAAGCGCAGAACCCGACGGGGTCGATCAAGGATCGCGTCGCGCTGAAGATGATCGATGCCGCGAACCTTGAGCCTGGTACGCGGCTTCTCGAGCCGACGAGCGGCAACACCGGCATCGCGCTCGCGCTCGTCGCAAAGCTCCGCGGGCACACGCTGACGTGCGTCATGCCGGCAAACGCCACCCCCGAGCGCCGCCTGGTGCTCGAGCTCTACGGTGCGACGATCGTCGACTCCCCCGCAAACGAAGGGTCGAACGGCGCTGTCCGGCTCGCCCAGAAGCTCGCCGTTGAGGATCCCGGGTACACGATGCTCTTCCAGTACGAGAACGAGGCGAACGTGCGCGCGCACTACGACGGCACGGGTGCCGAGATCGTCCGCGACCTCCCACGCGTCGACGCGCTCGTCGCAGGGCTCGGCACCGGCGGAACACTGATGGGGACAGGGGCGCGCGTGCGCGAGGCATTCCCGAACGTGTCGGTCGTCGCGGCCGAGCCGCTTCCGGGTGACCCAGTGATGGGACTCCGGTCACTCGACGACGGCTACACGCCGCCGATTCTCGACGTGTCGAAGCTCGATCGCAAGATCCTCGTCTCGAACGCCGAGTCCGTGACCGCCGTTCACGCACTCCTCGACCGTGAGGGCATCTTCGCGGGCGTCTCCGCCGGTGCGGTCGTGCACGTCGCCCGCAAGATCGCGGGCGAGCTGCCCGAGGGCTCCACCGTCGTCGCTGTTCTCGCCGACGGTGGCTGGAAGTACCTCTCGGGTGACTTCTGGAAGGCCCACGACGTCGAGGAAGCGATGGAGAGCACGCTCTGGTGGTAGTTCCGGCCCCGATCCGCGCCGAGCTCCACGCCCATGCCGAGGACGAGGCGCCGAACGAGTGCTGCGGCGTGATCTGCTTCCGCGACGGCGTCGCGGAGCGGTACATCCGCGGCCGCAACCGTCTCTCCTCGCCGTACCGCTACGAGCTCGACATCGACCCCGAGGTCTGGTTCCTCGAGGACGAGGGGTACGAGCTTGCGGTGTTCCACTCCCATCCCGAGACCGAGCCGCGCCCGTCGCGGACGGACAAGGAGCTCTCGGGCCTCTGGGCTGGCAAGCCGTTTCTGATCTACGGGCTGAAGCTCCGCGACCTGCGCGCCTGGACGATCACGCTCGACGACGCCGTCGAGCTGCCAATCTCCGAGTAACCACCGCGCCGGGCCCCGGCGCAGGTCAGGTCAGGTGGACAGGTAGGCCCGTTACCGCAGAGTGGTGAAGGGACGCGACCGCGTGCGACTGGGCGACCGCATCGGTGCGACCAAGCAGCAGCGGTGCGGCGCCGCGGATCGGGCCGCTCACGTTCTCGAGCTCAAGACGGTAGGAGTCGACCGGGTCGAGGTCGATCAGATCGACCCGGTTTCCCTGATGCAGCTCGACCGCCGGGTGGCGGCAGTCCCACGGGTCGTCGAGGGAGAGGGAGCCCTCGCTGCCGAGCAGACGCGATGCGTTCACGCAGTGACAGCCCACGTCCATCAGCGCCCCACCCTCGACCTCCGGGCGGAGCCTGATGTTCGCCGTGAGCGGACGGGATACCCCACTCCTCCGCGTACGAGAGCGACTTCTCTCGCCATCATCCCGGGGAGTGCGTCTGGCGTGCGTCCCCGCCCCTCATCGAGTGCGAAGTCGGTCGCGACGCCACCCGGGCAGACGCTCTTGCAGCGGATTCCGTGCACGGGCAGCTCGTGGTCGAGCGCCCGGGTGAAGCCGACCTGGCCGAACTTCGACGCGCAGTACACCGCCCTCAAGAGGCAGGCCGCGGCGTCGAGAGCGGGTACGGCTCCTCGGCGATGCCGAGGAGCGCGCGGTCGGGGGTGACCGCGAAAGCCGTGACTGCGCTCGTCCCGACATCGAGGCCTATGAGGACATCGCTCACGCCGGGATCTGGGTGAGCTCGACGAGGTTGCCGAACGGGTCACGGCAGGTGAACCGCGGGCGGCCGATCAGCTCCGTCCCGTCGCGTGTCTCGACACCCGCTGCCTCGATGCGCGCGCGAAGCTCACTCAGACCGTCGTCGACGGCCAGGCAGAAGTGCGCCCGCTCAGAGGCCGGCTCGTCGACGAGCATCAGATGGAGCTCGAGGTGATGCCCGACCCGGAACCAGATGAACTTCGAGGCGTCCAGCTGGAGCAGGACGTCACGCTCCTCGAGGCCGAGCAGGTCACCGTAGAAGGCCCGCGCGGCCTCCGCCCCACTCGGCGGGATCGCGATCGAGACGTGTTGGAGCCTCACGCGCCGAGCGCGGCGTCAGCGTCGGCCGACTCGGGGGCATGCCGCCACCCGAACGTGACCGTCAGACGGTCGATTCGTTGACCTTCGACCGTGTCGACCCGGAGCGTCATCGCGCCGTGGGTCACCTCGTCCCCCGGCTCCGCCGGGCGGCCGAGCTCACCGAAGACGTAGCCGCCAACCGTGTTGTAGTCGTCCTGCGGAATCGTCACGCCGAACTCCTCGTTGAAGTCGTCGATCGTGAACGTCCCGTCGATCCGGATCGTGTCCTCGTCGACACGTTCGACCGCCTCATCGGGAAGATCGAACTCGTCCTCGATCTCACCGACGATCTCCTCGAGGACGTCCTCCAGGGTCACGATCCCGTCCATCGTCCCGTACTCGTCGATCACGATCGCCATGTGCTGGTTCGAGCGCCGGAACTCGGTGAGGAGCGCTGCGAGATCCTTCGTCTCCGGCACCATCGTCGCCGGCCGAAGCAGCTGCTCGATCTCAACGGCGCCGATGCCGTGATCGTGGATCGCCGCAATCAGGTCGCGGACATGGAGGATTCCGACGATCTCGTCGATCGTCCCGCGGTACACCGGATAGCGGGTGTACGGCGAGTCGAGAACCGCCTGGAGGATCTCATCAGGCGGCAGGTCGACAGACAGCGCGACGACGTCCGGCCGCGGCACCATCACGTTCGCGACCTCCTTGTCGGCGAAGTCGAAGACCTTGTAGAGCATCTCCTGCTCCCCTCGCTCGATCTCGCCCTGGTCGGCGGAGCTCGATAGGAGCATCCGCAGCTCGGCCTCGGAGTGCGCGTCATGCTCTGCCCCGGGCGGCTTCTGGCCGAGGAGCCGCAACACGAACTCGGTCGAGCGCATGAGGAGCCAGATGAACGGGGCGAGGATCGTGAAGAACGCGCGCACGGGCGTCGAGACCGCGAGCGCGGTCGCCTCCGGGTGACCGAGGGCGATCCCCTTCGGCGCCAGCTCGCCGATCACGACGTGGAGGAACGTGATGACGAGGAGCGCCAGGATCACCGCGAGGACGGTCGCGAGCACCGCCTCGAATCGGTGGGCGAGAATCGGTTCGCCGAGAGCTCCGATAGCCAGCGAGGTGATCGTGACGCCTAGCTGCATCGCCGCGATGAACCGCGGCGGATCCGCCGTGATGCGCAGCACGGCGCGGGCGCGTCGATTGCCCTCCCGCTCAAGCTCGCGGATACGCGTACGTCGTGACGTCACTAGCCCGTACTCGGCCGCCACAAAGAAGCCGTTCAGGAGGATGAGGCCCGCCAGGGCGAGCAGCTCGAACAGGAGCGTCATCCGATGGGTCCCGCCTGCGGCGTTCTAGAAGACTCGTCGTCGTCGTCCAAGCAACACAGATCCTATCCGAGCGATCGGTCGTGGACGCCGCCGAACAGACGTTCTCGTCTCTGTCGGTGGCTGTCGAGTACCGCGAGGAGCCGTGCAAGTCCGCGCTCAACCGCGTCAGCGGGATGGGCTTTGGCTGGTCGCTCAACCCCTGCATGGGCTGTTCCGACCGCTGCACGTTCTGTTACGTCCGCGCCTTCAAGCTGCGTGCAGACCGGCCGTTCGACGCCCGCTGCGGGACGTCGCTCCGGATCAAGGTCACCACGTCGCCGTCCTCCGGCGCGAACTCGCGCGCCGATCGTGGCCGGAGGAAGGCGTCGCAATCGGAGCAGCGACCGCCGTCGCATCCGGCTTGCTCCGCCGTCTGACCCGAGCCAGCTTGAGCTGCCGATCTGAGCCAACAACGAAATCGCTCGGGCATACTCCGGAGCGATGACCGACGAGATCACAACGTTGATCGTCGACGACCACGAGGTCGTTCGGGAGGGTCTGCGCCTCTCGCTGTCGCGCGCCCCGCACATCCGGGTCGTCGGCGAGGCAGCCGACGGAGCAGCCGCGGTCGAGCTCGCGCTCCGACGCCGACCCGCTGTCGTGATCATGGACGTCCGCATGCCGGGCATGGACGGGCTCGAGGCGACCAAGCAGCTCACCGAGAAGCTTCCGGGGACGGCCGTGCTCATCTTCACCGCCTACTCCGAGCGATCGCTCCTGACACGTGGGTTCGAGTCGGGTGCGAAGGGATACGTGTTGAAGGAGGCGCCACACACCACACTCGTCCGCGCGATCGAGAAGGTCGCCGCCGGCGAGGGATACGTCGACCCCGCGCTCATGCCGCAGTTCCTGTCGGGGCGGGAGCCGAACGACGCGCTCACGCCCCGCGAGCGCGAGATCCTTCAGCTACTCGCCGACGGGATGTCGAACATCGACGTGGCCGACAAGCTCTTCATCTCGCAGGAGACGGTCAAGAGCCACGTGCGCCACATCCTGACCAAGCTCGAAGCGGACTCACGCACGCACGCGGTCGCGATCGCGCTGCGCGAAGCGATCATCGACTAGATGACCGAGCACGACGGGCTCGACCGGCTGATCTCAGCCGAGCAGGACGAACGCAGGCGGATCGCACTGTTTCTCCACGACGGGCCCGTTCAGCAGCTGTCAGGAATCGCACTGATGCTCGACGGGGCGCTCCACGCGATCACCGACGGCAACGACGAGGAGGCGACGCGCATCATCACGCTCGCCCTCCAGCGACACCGCGCTACGATCCGCGAGCTGCGTGACCTCTCCTTCGTCCTCGAGCCGGTGGTGCTCCGCGATCAGGGCCTCCTGCCGGCCATCCGCGGCCTCGCCGACCAGGTTGCAGGCACTCACTCGCTCCACGTCGACGTCGAGGCCGGCGATCTGGGCGACCTCGGGGAGACGGCGCAGGTCACCGTGTACACCCTGATCCGCGAACTCGTCGAGCAGTCGCTCCGACGCTCCCCGCTCACCTGGATTCGCATCGCGGTCACCCGCAACACCGACGGCACGCTCGTCACGTCGGTCGCCGACGACGCAGAGCCCGAACGGAGACGGAGGTCATTCGAGGCGATCGAGGAACGCGCACGCGAACTGCACGGCACGATCGTGGTGCTCACCGAGGGTGCAGGCACCGAGGTGCGCGTCACGCTGCCGGCCCACAACGCCCGTCGCTAGTCGTAGGATCGTCTCGATGGACAACACGAACGGAGCGGACACGGCGCATCTGCTGTTTCTCTGGTCCCCCGGCGGCTACACGCTCGAGGTGCGCCCCGGCCCTCCCCCGGCCGTCGGGCAGGAGATCGCAGTCGATCACCTCACGCTCGTTGTGACGAAGATTGGTGTGTCGCCGTTGCCGGGCGATTCCCGGCCCTGCGCCTTCACCGTCGGGCGCGGCTAGCCCTAGTTCTGAACGCTGTGCTCGGTCGCGTACGCGTCGACCAGCACGTCGACCGCAGCGAGGCCGTCGGTGAACGTCGTGTTGATCTTCGCGAACGGCTCCCACTTCTCGGGCAGCGCGTCCTCGGGGAAGATCGCCTCAACGGGGCACTCGGGCTCACAGGCTCCACAGTCGATGCACTCCTTGGGGTCGATCACCAGCATGCGTGTGCCCTCGTGGATGCAGTCAACCGGGCAGACATCGACACACGAGCGGTCCTTGATGTCGATGCAAGGTTCGGCGATGAAGTACGTCACTGCGACCTACTCTAGCGAGGCGATCAGGCCGCCGATCAGTTCAGCCGCCTGGTCGAACAGCGCGGATTTGACCACCACTCGATCGAACCCCGCGGCGTGCCCGCGACGCAGCCCGTCCGTGTCGGTGTGGTTCGTGAAGCCGAGGAGCGGCAACTCCGGGTACGTCTCAGCGACATCCGCGGGGTCGACGCGGCCGATGTCGGCGATCACGAGATCGGGTGGGTCGACTCCCTCTGTCGTGATCAGGTGATAGCCCGGAAGCAACGCCTCGAACTTCCCGCGAAGGAACAGGTCAACTCCGACGAGGAGGACGGTGGGCATGCCTGACCGTCACGATAACACCCAGCAGGTCGAGTCAGAACGAGCCGAGGCCGACCTGGGCGAACATCTTGTCGAGCGCAACTCGAAGCCACCAGTCGCGATTGAAGAAGAGCAGCAGCCCGAGGACGACGAGCGTGACCCCCGAGACGCGTTGGATCGCCATGTAGTGCGACCGAACCCACCGGAAGGCGCGCATCGCGTGAGCGAAAGCCACACCGGCGAGGACGAACGCCGCACCCAGGCCGAGCGAGTAGGCGAGCAGGAGCGCGATGCCACGCAGGATCGTCCCGCTTGATCCCGCGAGGACGAGAATCGACGCGAGCACGGTGCCGATACAGGGCGCAGCACACACCGCGAACGCGCCGCCGAGCAGGACGGACGACCCGCGGCGCCGTGCCCGAACAAGCAGCCCAGGAGCAACAGCACGTTCGGGCATCGGGAGCAGCCCGACGAACGCGAGCCCGATCACGATCAACGCAAAGCCTGCGATCTCGACCTGGGTCGACTTCGCCACAACCCCGGCAACCGCGGCCGCGGTTGCCCCGAGCGCAACGAAGATCGTCGTGAATCCGGCGATGAACGGGAGGCTCGCGCGGACGATGTGCCGCCCGGCACCTCGCTGACCAAGCCGGTCGACCTCGACGGCCGAGATCGCGGAGAGATACCCGGGAACCAGCGGCAGGACGCACGGGGTGATCACCGAGAGCAGTCCGGCAAGGAACGCGATCGGGATCTTCTCGACCAAGACGCTCCGGGCTACCCGTCGAAACGCGCGAGCTCGTCGTCGAGGCGCTTCTCGACGTGCGTCCCGAGAGACGACGCGCCCGGGTCAAGCACTGCCTCGTCGGTGGAGCGATTCCTCGACCATGCCCAGGCACCCGCACCGACTGCGAGGAAGCCAAGACCCATGCCTCCGAGCGGGATCACCCACGCGAGCAGGTCGAACCCGTGCGTCGAGGGGACGCCGAGAACGCGCGGGCCAAGCTGTGCCACAAGCTCGTCCTTGATCTGGTTCTCCGTCGCGCCCTCGGCGATGCGCTTGCGGATGTAGTCCTTGATCCGCTGCGCGATCGGCGACGACGACTCGTCGAGCGGCTCGTGGCAGGTCGGACAGACAAGCTCCGCCTCCATCTGGCGCTGCGACGGGTGAAGGTTGTCGGCGAGAGCCGGGACAGCCAACACGAGGGCGGTCAGCGCGGCGACAAGCAGCCTCATGAGGCGATCGCGCCGCGGATACCCGCGTCCAGCTGCTGCCGCGTGGCGGGAGCGGCGATGTGCGGCGGGACGACCATGCCCTTCCGGTTGACGAAGAACGTCTCGGGATACCCGATCACGCCGTAGTGACCCTCGAGCGACCCATCGTCCTTCACCTGCGGGTAGGTGACGCCGTACTTCGCCAGAAATGCCTTCGCGTCACCGGTCAACGACTCCTCGTTGATGCCGACGAACACGACGCCCTTCGACTTCCACTCGTTTGCGACCGCTTCGAGCGTCCGCGCCTCCTGCTTGCACGGGATACACCAGGTCGCCCAGAAGTTCAGGACGACGACCTTCCCGCGCAGCGACGCAAGGCCGAGCCGACCCGTCGTGTCGAGGCGGGAACGCACAAACGGCGGCGCGATGACGATCTGCCCGTTGTCGACCTGATGGGCGATCTTGCCGCCGTTGCCGTTGACGACCTTCCAGACGAGGACGCCGAGAAGGGCGATCACGACCGCCACTGCAGCTGCTTGAGCGACGCGATGCATTAGACGATGAACACCGTTGTCCCGACCCCGACGTGGTCGAAGAGCCACTCCGCATCGGTCACCTGCATCCGGATGCAGCCATGAGAGGCGCTGTAGCCGATCGACGAAGGCTCATCCGTTCCGTGGATCCCGATACCGGGGCTTGAGAGCCCCATCCAGCGTGTACCCAGGGGATTGCTCGGTCCGGGCGGGACGGGTTCGAGACCCTTCGCCCAGGCGTCCTGAGTCGGCGGGTACCACCACGGGTTCTCGCGCTTCACGATGATCTGGAACTTCCCGGTTGGCGTCGGGTAGATCACCTGACCCGTCGCGACCGGGAACGTGCGCTCGAGGTGCGTGCCTGCAAAGAGAAAGAGCTGGTTCTTGGCACGGTTGATCAGGATGACGGACCCTGCGACGAGTGGCCCGCGTGCCGCGGCGACAACCCTGGTGGCCGCGTGTACGGGGCTGCGCACGTTCGCGTTCAGCGCACGCACGACGCGGGCCACGAGCGCCCCCTGATCGAGGCGACGCCCCGAAAACGCAGGAACGAACCGTGCTGTCTCCTGATGCATCGCGAGACGCGCGTTCTTGCCGGGGGCGTCGAAACGTCTGGCAAGCCGTGCAACGACAGCGCGGACAGCCGCTCCGTGTACGGCAACAGCGAGATGCACGTTGGTGTGCGGTGACGCCGAACGCGCGCGACCGATCGCAGCCGCGACATACGCAGTGGCGAGCTTCGCAGGATGCAGCTCCACCCGTGTCCCATCGACGAAGACGGGGAGCGGCGCAGCAAACGCCACGCGAACCGTCCGTGCGGCGAGCGCCGGATCGAGTCCCCCGACGCGAACCCCGGCGACGCGGACGCTGGCCGGGACAGCATGCGAGCTCGGCGCCGAGGGTGCACGAAGAACCCCCGGCCCGGCCGCGAGACCGGGAGCCACGAGCGGGCCGGTCACGACGAGGCCGGAGAGCACGAGCACTGCAAAGAGACCTCGTCTCACGGCGTCTGCAGTGTAGCCGTCACCTGCAGGGCCATTTCCGGATCGTCAGAGGCGATCGCGTCCACGCCGGCACGCGTGAGCCGCTCCACGAGTGCCGGATCGTTCGCTGTCCAGGCAAACACGCCGAGGCCCCGACGGTGAGCCGCCTCGACCACGCGAGCTGTGACGAGCGCGTGGTGGAGCGCGACGACGTGCGGCCTGCCGCGGGCAGCGAGGAGTGGGAGCCGCACCGGCATCGCTCCTGCGGCGGCCCCGACCACTGTCCGGGTAACGACTCCGGGCCAGCGCACCCGGGCGGCGCCGTAGCTGTCGCGCGGGTAGCCGATCGCGCGACTGACCCGCGGCGCGATGCGCGCGAGCAGACCAAGCGAGTCGGGCCAGGTCGAGGAGACGACCACGGCCTCGTCCGCGCCGTGGCGCGCGATCGCTGCCGCGACTGCCTCCTCCTCCCCTCGTACCTTCATGTCGATCTGGGCGATCACGGTCTTCCCGTGGAGCGCCCGGAGCACGTCGTCGAGCGTCGGGGCCCCAGGCGGACGCTCGGTGAGCGAGTGGCCGAGCACCAACCCCGACCCGACGTCGAACTCGACGATCTCGCAGCCAAGCGCAACGGCCTCGAGGAGTGCCTCGATCGAGTTCTCCGGGCAAGTCCGCGCCGCCCCGCGGTGGGCGATCACAAACGGCCGGGCCCCGGTGCGACGCACGTTCACCAACTAGACTCCAGTCCGTGGCCGCGCCAGCCAAAGGCATGCCCGCACTCGACACGGATGCCCCGTCGCTCGATCCCGCCGCGATCGAGCGCGCGTACCTCCGAGAACGAGCGCGGCGTCACGTACGCACGGCTCGGCGTCACGACGCGAAGAGTTCCGACGCACGGTTCTGGGTCGTCCTCGCCGTCCTGCTGCTCTTGACAGTCGTGATCGCGCTCTTCTCCTGGCGCGAAATCCAGACGATGTTCGGGATCTGACGGCAGCGGAGCGCCGCGCGCCTCATACTTAGCGCCATGGAAAACGACTTCTTTCTCGACGCCGACGAACCCGCGGAGCCCGACACGGGCAGACGGCGCTCACCGCGCCCGGTGGCACACGGGATCTGGGCGGCCGGTGACCGCGTCACCTGGCTCGCAGGACTTGTCCTCGCGCTCTCAACATTCATGGATTGGTACTCCGGTTCGAGCATCGGCGTCAGGCTCTCGGTGATCGGCTGGCACACCGGCGTCCTCGGCAAGATCGTCTTCTTCATCGGTCTCGCGACGATCGCCCTCGTGGTGCTGCGCCAGGCTGGGTTCGACCTCCCGGCGGCGACGTCCGAGAGTCTCGTGATCCTGATCCTCGGGACGCTCGCCACGGTGTTCGTCCTGATCCGTGTGATCTCGGTGCCCACCTCGATGCTCCCGGCAGACAGCCGCGGTATCGGTCTCTGGATCAGCCTGGTCGCCGCCCTCGGAGTCATTGCCGGCGGCTTGATTCGAGCTGCCGAAGAGCTCTAAGAACTCCGACGCCAACAGCCGCACCGACCAGCGCGCCTGCGATAACGTCGGACGGGTAGTGAACGCCGACGTAGAGCCGTGACACGGCGACTGCCGCTGCAAGGGCGATGACCGGAAGACGCCAGCGGGGAATCAGACTCGCAAGGACGGTCGCACACGCGAAGCTCGTCGCAGCGTGACCGGATGGAAACGAGTGACTGTGCGGCAGCGAGACGAGCCGCACCTCGTTCGGCCGCGCCCGGCCGAATAGCGCCTGCAGCGTCGCCGCGGCGATCTGCGAGACGGAGGCAGCGGCAACCACGGCAACGACCACTCTGGGAGCACGCCAGGCGAGCGCTACCGTCGCGGCCAGGACGACCCAGAGGGCACCGTCGGTGCCCGCGTAGGTGAAGGCCGTCACGAACGGATCGAGTGCGCCGACGCGGTGCGCCACCACCCAGTGCTCGATGCGGTGATCCCATCCGATCATTCTGAGGTTCAGGCTACGCGGGCCGACACGCTTTGGCCAAGCCTCTCAGGGCGCCGTGGTCGTAACGGTGACGGTCTGGGACGGCCCCCCGGCGACGGGGACGAGCGAGAGCGGGACGAGGGTGCGAAGGATCGTCTGCGAGCCGCCAGCCTGTGGCGCGTCGTGTGACGCCTCACCGAGCGCAACGCCGCCGATGAACGCAGCGGCGACCGCGAAGACGACGGTGATCGTCCGCAGAACCGCACGTCGACGATGGCCGCGCCTCTGCTCGATGGCCTCGATCGTGTTCACGGCTCGTAGTCGGCAGCACGCCGCGAGAAGTCGTGAAAGGCAGCGTCAGCGACCATCGCGACCTCGGGCGGCGCTGTCCCCTCGGGGGTCGCGTCGTAGAGGAGGTCGAGCGTCCAGCCATCGGCGGCCGAATAGGTGTCGGCGAGATCCTGCAACGTGAAGACCTGACCTACACGCCGCGAGAGCGCCGAGGTGATGAGGTCGATCTGCGCCCAGACATGCGGGGGCGCAGCGCGACCGACTCGGCGCCGTCCCTCTATCCACTGCAGGCGCGCAAGATCGACATCCACGACGCGACTGATCATAGAGTCGAGCAGCATCGCTTCCGTGGCCAGAGCGGTCCTGCCTCGGCGAGGATGCGGTCACCAAGGTCGTAGCCGGGCCGAGCGAGCGCGAAGGCGGCGTGCGCGTGGAGACATTTCAGGCTGCCCGCGCCACCCGACCCCGCGATGCCCACCGGAAGCTCGGGGCGGAGCTCGCGCTGGGCGCGGTCTGCTCGCTCAAGGCTCGCCGCGAGCTCCGGATCGTCGGCTGCGGCTCGTGTCCAGCGCTCGACGCCGCCTGCCGCCTCCAGCCTCGCGATCTGGGTCGAGAGGTGAGAGCAGGTGAGCCAGAACTGCGTCGGGAACGGTGTGCCCGAGCTGTCGAACGGTCGTTGCTCGACAACTGCCGGCGCGCCGAACGGACACCTGACGGCGACCCGGGCGAACGCTCGGGGCGTGCGGCCGATCTGCCGCTCGATGATCGACCGATCGTCGTCGCTCACGTCTGCCCGCCATGATGGCCGGAGCAGCCAGCCACTAGTGCCGCTTTCGCCACGCCGCGATTCCGCGGACGATGAACAGCTGCTCTCCCGGCTTCACGAGGCCAAGCCGCCGCGCCTCGCGCACGAGAGCACCGCCCGCGCCCACGGTCGCGATCCTGTTCTGTAGCTGGTGCTGCTCGGCCTGGAGCCGCGCCACCTCGGCCTGTCGGTGGTGAAGCACACCACGCGTATGAGCGTAGGTCTGGAGCGGCTTCCAGTAGAGGAGTGCGATGACTGCGATCGCGCCGAGCGCGAGCAGCCGGGTCGGCCGGAACATGGGACCCGTTTCGCGCTCAATCCCGGCGGTCCTGCAACCGCCGTCGAATCAGGCGATCTCGACCTTGATCAGGTTCGTCGAGCCGGGCATGTTCACGGCGGTGCCTGCGGTGAGCACGACGAGGTCGCCGCTCTCGACGAACCCCTCGCGCAGCGCCTCTTCGACCGCACGGTTCCACAGATCCTCGACGTCCTTCGCCTCGGGAAACAGCACCGGCCTCACCCCCCACTCCATCGCCATCTGCTGCACCGAGGTCTGATGGTGCGAGAAGGCGATGATCGGAAGGCGGGGGCGCAGCCGCGCGACGGACGACGCCGTACGCCCCGACGCTGTCGAGACGAGGATCGCTCGGGCGCCGAGCGTCTCGGCGACGTCGCAGGCCGCGTTCGACATGGCGGTACCGATGGTCTCCTCGTCGCGCTGATCGGGCACCTGGTAGCGGTAGCTCATCGACGGCTCGACCGCCTCGGCGATGTTGTCCATCGTCCGGACAGCCTCGATCGGGTAAGCGCCGATCGCCGTCTCGGCCGAGAGCATCAATGCGGATGTCCCGTCGAGGATGGCGTTCGCGACGTCGCTTGCCTCGGCGCGGGTCGGCTCGGCGTGCTCGATCATCGACTCGAGCATCTGCGTTGCCGTGATCACCGGCTTGCCGTACTTGAGCGACTGGCTGATGATCCGCTTCTGGAGGAGCGGCACAGTCGCGGCGCCGACCTCGACGCCGAGATCACCGCGCGCGACCATGACTGCATCTGTTGCCTGAAGGATGTCGTCGAGGACGTCGATCGCCTCGGGCTTCTCGATCTTTGCGATGACGCGAGCGAGTGAGCCGTGCTCGTCGATGATCCGACGCAACTCGTGGACGTCCTGTGCCGTGCGGACGAACGAGAGTGCGACGTAGTCGACGCCAAGTGCAAGGGCGAACTCGAGATCGGCGAGATCCTTCTCCGTCAGTGACGGGATCGGGATCGGGACGCCAGGAAGGTTCACGCCCTTCTGCGACTTGATCTCACCACCGACGATCACGCGACAGCGGGCACGTCGATCCTCGACGTCCTCGACGATCAGCCGGATGATCCCGTCGGCGATCAGAATGTCGTGGCCTGGGCGCAGCACGTCGCCGATTGCCGACGGCGCGACCGGAAGGTCATCGGGGCGCGCGACGTCCTCGCCTGCGACGACGATTATCTCGCCCGCCTCGACGCACCGCGGAGCGGCCAGATTGCCGACGCGCAGCTTTGGCCCCTGGAGGTCGGCGATGAGCGCAAGCGGACGGCCGAGCTCGGCCTGAACGGCGCGCGTCAGCCCCGCACGCGTGGCGTGCTCTTCCTGGCTTCCATGCGAGAAGTTGAGCCGAACGGCGTCCACGCCTGCGAGCACGAGCGCCCTGACCATCTCGTGCGACGAGGTCGCTGGACCGACCGTTGCGACAATCTTCGTCCGCCTGATGTCGGGCTCCATGCCATCCAGACTAACGGTCACTCCAGATTCATGCGCTGTTAGCCTCCCGTGCC
Organism: Actinomycetes bacterium; assembly: GCA_037142875.1. Lineage (GTDB taxonomy): Bacteria > Actinomycetota > Thermoleophilia > Gaiellales > Gaiellaceae > PALSA-600. The sequence continues at coordinate 23,606 of JBAWZV010000004.1, forward strand.
CCCCTTCACTCCTTTACCGTGTAGGAAGACCGAAGGGACACCGTTGCCAGCTCGTACCCGCCTTGTTTCCATGCTTCTTGCAACACTCGTGCTGGGCACGGCTGTCGCCCTGCGCACCGGTGTGACGGCATCTAACGCGGATGTGATCGGCACGCTTCACGCGAGCGTCGGCCCCGACTTCAACATCTCGCTCGTGGGCGACGACGGCCTAGCGGTCAAGCAGCTGACCGCAGGAACGTACGTCGTCTCGGTCAACGATCTCGGTACCGCCCACAACTTCCACCTGACGGGTCTCGGCGTTGACCTGTCGACGTCCGTCGAGAACACCGAGCAGGTCGACTGGACGGTCACGCTTGCCGACGCCCACGCCTACGAGTTCCACTGCGACCGCCACCCGGGCACCTTGAACGGGACGTTCAACGTCGGTGATGTACCGCCGGCTCCGCCGCCGGTCCTCGCGCCACCATCGGCTCCGGGCCTGACCGTCGGAAAGACCACCTCCGGCAGCTCCTCCTCGTCCACGTCGGGATCGACGTCGGCAGCGACCGTCTCGAAGTTCCTCGGCACGATCACGGCAACGGTGAGCAAGACCGGCACGATCACCTTCACGAAGTCGGGGAAGAAGGTGTCGTCCCTCAAGCAGGGCAGCTACACCCTGAGCATCACCGATCTCAGCAGCCGTGAGGACTTCACGATGCGGCAGCTCTCCGGGGCGCAGTCACACGAGACGTTCACGACCTCGACGTTCGTTGGAAAGAAGTCGACGACGATCACGCTCGCCGCAGGTCAGTGGAAGGTCTTCTCGTCCGGCCGCGAAAGCCAGACGTCACTCGCGTTCCGCGTCACGACCTAGGAGCTCGCACAGAGCTCGCGTGAGCGGCAGCCGCTACTTCGTGACGACGTACTCGCCGATCATCCCGGACATCATGTGGGACTCGACGTGGCAGTGATAGAGCCAGGTACCGACTCTGTCCTCCGTCCAGCGGATGCGGAAGCTCTCGGCCGGGCCGACGGTCTGGACGTCCTGCGGGATTCCACCGGCGCCGAGCCAGCGGTGGCCGTGGACGTGGAAGGCGTGAAAGTCGTCACCAAGGGCGAGCACGTCCCATTGGATAACATCGCCGACCTTGCCGTGGAATGTCGGGGTGTTCCCGATGAACGCACGGCCATTGATCGTCATCACCGCGGCCTGCCCGGTCTGCGTCGCGATCTTCATCGACTGGAAGAAGACGACGAACTCACGATCGGCGCGCTTCTCGGTCGGCCCGAGGATCGACATCGCGCCGTACATGCCACCCGTGACCGACTGATCCATCGACGGTGAGTGGTCGTGGTAGGGCCAGACGCCGAACGAGTCCGCCCCGGGCTTGAGCTTGTAGGTGAACGTCTGGTTCGGGGCGACGTTCGAGCCGGGACCCGACACTCCCGGGATGTAGGCGCCGTCAGAGTCGACCTCGTAGTGCACGCCGTGGAAATGCATCGAGTGCGGCGCGTTCGGGTCGAAGTTCTTGAAGTGGACGAGGATCGTGTCGCCGACACGCCCACGGATGAGCGGCCCGGGAATCCCGTCGTTGTCGCCGGTGACCGACCCGTTATCGGGGAGCTGCGACGTCCAGTTGGACGTGTACGCCTTGTAGACAACCGTCTGAATCGTCGTCCTGGTCGTGTCGTACGTCGTGCCCATGATCGGGTCGCGACCACTCGGAATGATGTTCCAGGTCGTCGGTGTCGCACCGATCCAGTACTCGACCGTCTGACCGGTCGGGATTGCGTCGGCGGACTCGAGCTCGCGGTGACTGCCATCGGTCTCGGCAGCCGCGGCGGCCGGCGCGAGCAGGAAGGCGGCGAGACCACCGAGGAAACGGCGACGCGAGTGCTTGAGAGTGGAGATCACGACGGCCCGACTATAGACGGTGCGCGTGTCGGGTTCCTACGGAACCGCTCGTGTTCAGGCAGGGCGAACGTACGGCGGCGCGAACCGTGGGAACGCCGACCATCCGGCGTAGATACCTCGGCCGCGGAGATCCTCTTCGATCCGGATCAGCTGGTTGTACTTGGCGACCCGGTCAGAGCGCGCAGGTGCGCCGGTCTTGATCTGGCCGGCGTTCGTGGCCACTGCGAGGTCCGCGATCGTCGTGTCCTCGGTCTCACCCGATCGATGCGAGATGACCGCGCTGTAGCCCGCGCTCTGGGCGAGGCGGATCGCCTCGAGCGTCTCGGTGAGGGTGCCAATCTGGTTGACCTTGATCAGGATCGAGTTGCCAACATTCAGGTCGATCCCCCGCTGGAGCCGCTCCGGGTTCGTCACGAAGAGGTCGTCGCCGACGAGCTGCACGGCTCCGCCGATCTGATGCGTCATCGTCGCCCAGGCATCCCAGTCGTCCTCGGCTGCGCCGTCCTCGATCGAGACGATGCCGTAGCGGGCGACGAGGTTCGCCCAGAAGTCAGCGAGCTCGCCCGACTCCAGCTCGCGGCCCTCGAAGCGGTACTTGCCGTCGCGGTACACCTCGCTCATCGCCGGGTCGATCGCGATCGCGATCGAGTGACGGTGCCCGGTGCGGTTCGCTGCCTCGATGATCGCCTCGATCGCGGCCTCGCTCGACGCAAGATTCGGTGCGAAGCCGCCCTCGTCCCCGATGCCGGTCGAGAGCCCGCGCTCGTGGAGAACCTCGCGGAGCTTGTAGTAGATCTCCGAGCCGATGCGCACGGCGTCTGCGACAGACGCGGCGCCACCGGGGACGATCATGAACTCCTGGAGGTCGATCGAGTTCTGCGCGTGGGCCCCGCCGTTGATCACGTTCATCATCGGGACGGGAAGAAGGTGGGCCTCGTCGCCGCCGAGGTAGCGGTAGAGCGGTAGTCCCGCATCGGCGGCAGCGGCCCTGGCGGTCGCAAGTGACACGCCGAGAATCGCGTTGGCACCGAGCCGACCCTTGTTCGGTGTCCCGTCGAGCGTGATCATCGCGGTGTCGACGCCAGCCTGGTCTGCGGCGTCGAAGCCGGTGACCGCATCGGCGATCTCGCCGTTGACGTTCCGCACAGCTGTCGTGACGCCCTTTCCACCCCAGTGCCGACCACCGTCACGAAGCTCGACTGCCTCGTGAACGCCGGTTGATGCACCGGAGGGAACCGCGGCGCGACCCATCGCGCCGGAGGCGAGCGTGACGTCAACCTCGACGGTTGGATTGCCACGCGAATCGACGACCTGACGGCCACGGACGGAGACGATCGAGCTCATGCCAGGGACTTCTTCGCGAGGTCGTAGTAGCTGTCCTGCGCGCCGAGGTCGAGATTCGACCACGACTTGCCCTCGGAGGCCGCCAGGCGCTCCGCCTCATCGACCCGAGCGACAAACCGCCGGGTGGTCTGGCGCAGCGCGATCTCAGGATCGACGTTCAACCGGCGGGCAAGGTTCACCGCCGTGAACAACACATCGCCGAGCTCGGCCTCGACTGCGGGGTCCGGCTCCGTTTCGGGGGCGGGCTCGCCGGCACGACCGAGCTCGACGCGAAGCTCGGCGAGCTCCTCATCGAGCTTTGCGAGCGGCCCCTCGACGTCGGGCCACTCGAACCCGACAGCTGCGGCGCGGCGCTGCACCTTGCGGGCAAGCAGCAGCGCTGGGAGGCTCTCCGGGACGTCGTGGAACACGCCCTGGCGGCCCTCCTGCTCGACCTTCAGGGTCTCCCAGTTCTCGCGGACGCGAGCGGCCGTTCCAGCCTCGGCGTCGCCGAAGATGTGTGGGTGGCGCGCGACGAGCTTCGCGTGAACGCCCCGTGCGACCTGCTCGAGGTCGCCGGCGCCGCGCTCCGAGAGGATCTGCGCGAGGAAGTAGGACTGGAAGAGGAGATCACCGAGCTCGTCGAGGAGCTTCGCATCGTCACCGGAGAACGCGGCGTCAGCGACCTCGTAGGCCTCCTCGACCGTGTGCGGGACGATCGTCCGGACCGTCTGCTCGCGATCCCATGGGCATTCACGTCGCAGGCGCTCGGTCAGCGCCTGGAGCTCAACCAGCGCGTCGGCGAGCATCTAGCCGGTCGCGGTGGTGTTCGTCGCAGTGACCACAGCGCAGGGGTCGGGCACCGGGGTGTATCCGGTCTGGTACTTGATCCCGCCCTTGCAGAAGTCCTTCGCAACCTTCTGCGCCCAGCTCGACATCTCAGTGTTCTTCGCCTGCGACAGAAGCTGCTGGCGGATCGTGTCGTCCACGGTCTTCGTCTCCTTGACCTTCTGGGCCGGGACGATGTCACCGACGGCCTTGATCACGAACCAGCCGTACTGCGCAGTGTTCACCGGGGCGGCAAGCTGACCGGTCTTGAGCGACGGTGAGAAGACAGCTGCGTCGAACTCCGGAACGTCAGCGCCCTTCTTGGCCGTGAAGTTGCCACCCGAATCCTTCGAGCCAGGGTCCTGCGAGTACTGCTTGGCAAGCGCGGCGAAGTCTCCACCGCCCGCGATCTGGTCGTGGATCTGCTTGGCGAGCGCCTCCTTGTCCTTACCGACGAGGATCTCCTGAACCGCGCGCGTGTCGGGTGTGCCGTACTGGTCGAGATGCCCGTTGAAGTAGGCGGTGACGTCCTTGTCACTCACAGCGACCTTCTTGGTGACCTCGTTGAAGACCTTCTGCTGCAGGAGACCCGCGCGCACCTGGTCGCGAACCTGCGCGTCGGTGAACCCCTGCTTCTTCAGCTCGGCGTTGTACTTGGCGTCGCTCCCGCCGAAATACTGGGTCTTGATCTGCGTGAGCTGCTTGTCGACCTCGGCCGGGGTAACCGTGACGCCGAGCTTCGCCGCCTCCGTCTCATACTCGGCGTTCTGCACGAGCACGCCGACAATCTGGTTGCGCATCGTCGAGTAGTCGGTCGACCCCGCCTTCGGAAACGGTCGCCCCTGCGCCTTCAGGCTCTGCTTCTCCTGGGCGATCGCGCCGTCGTAGTCGGCCTTCGTGATGTGGTTCTGGCCGACAACCGCGATGTCCGTCTTCTCGAGCGTCGCCGTGGAGATCCCGCTGCCACTACCGCACCCTGCGAGGAATGCCACGACGGCGAGCATCGGGATGAGGAGGCGAAGCTTCATAGGAACGCGCACCGTCAGGCTTTCCGGCGCGCCTCGATCATAGCATCGACCAGGCCAATCGCCCCTTCCAGGGAGTCCGTACGGAGCGAGACTTCGCGCAGACCGGTGCTGTAGATGGCGGTGTCGATGAGGGCGCGGAGCTCGCGGAGCTCGGACGAGCCGAGCACGACGGGGCCGACCGTGACCTTGCCGGCGCGGAAGATGAGAAAGTCGACGCCCAGTAGCGCTAGCTTGAGCTTGGCCGCCTGGATCGAGAAGAGGTTCGCGACCGGCTCAGGAAGTGCGCCGTAGCGGTCCTCGGTCGCGATCTGGAGCTCGCGGAGGTCGTCGTCGTCCTCCACCAGGGCGAGGCGCCGGTGGAGGTCGATCTTGAGCGCCTCCGACGAGATGTAAGCGGCGGGAACGAAGGCATCGACCCGGGCGTCGACGCGAACCGGGCGAGAGGCGACGCGCCGCTGGCCCGAGAGCTCCGCAACGATCTCGTGGAGCATCTCGACGTACAGCTCAAACCCGAGCGCAGCGACATGCCCGGACTGCTCTCCGCCGAGCAGGTCGCCAGCGCCGCGGATCTCGAGGTCGCGCATCGCGATGGCGAAGCCCGAGCCAAGCTCGGTGTGATCGGCCAGGGTCGCAAGGCGCGCCCGCGCCTCGGGCGAGAGCTCGGACGCGTCCGGGTAGAGCAGGTACGCGTGCGCCGAGACGTCGCGGCGGCCGACTCGGCCTCTGATCTGGTAGAGCTGGGAGAGCCCCAGGGCATCGGCGCGCTCGACGATCAACGTGTTCGCCTGCGGGATGTCGAGGCCGGACTCGATGATCGTCGTCGAGACGAGCACATCGGCCTCCCCGGCGAGGAACGTGAGCATCTTGTCCTCCAACTCGCGCTCGCCCATCTGTCCGTGCGCGACGATCACGCGTGCCGTTGGCACAAGCTGACGCAGCTTCTCGGCGGCATCCTCGATCGTCTCGACCCGGTTATGCAGATAGAACGCCTGGCCGCCGCGCCCAAGCTCACGCTCGAGCGCGGTCTTCACGACCTCCTCGTCCCACTCGCCGACGTGCGTTCGGATCGGCCGACGCCCCTCGGGTGGCGTCTCGATCACCGAGATGTCTCGCAGACCTGCCAGCGACATGTGCAGCGTGCGCGGGATCGGCGTGGCCGAGAGCGCGAGCACGTCAACCTCGAGCCGCAGCTGTCGCAGGAGCTCCTTCTGGGCGACCCCGAACCGCTGCTCCTCATCGACGATCACGAGGCCGAGGTCCTTCGAGAGCACGTCGCGCGAGAGGATGCGGTGCGTACCGATCAGGACGTCGACCTTCCCCTCCGCGTAGTCGGCGAGCACCTTCTTCACGTCGGCGGGCTTGCGGAAGCGCGAGATCATCTCGACCCGAACCGGGAAGTCGCGGAAGCGCGCACGGAACGTGTTCCAGTGCTGCTGCGCGAGGATCGTCGTCGGGACGAGGATCAGCACCTGCTTCTCTGCGATCGCGACGGCGAAGGCCGCTCGAAGCGCAACCTCGGTCTTGCCGAAACCGACGTCACCGCAGACGAGGCGATCCATCGGCCGCGGGGCCGCGAGATCCTCCTTGACGGCTTCGATCGCGCGCGCCTGGTCCTCGGTCTCACGGAACGGGAAGTCGGCCTCGAGACGGTCGACCCACTCCTGGTCGACATCGTAGGAGACGCCGACCCGTGTCTGGCGCTGGGCGTAGAGCTGGAGCAGATCCCCCGCCATCTCGCGCAGGTGGGCGTGCGCACGCGTCTTGAGGCTGTCCCAGGCCTTCCCGCCGAGCTTCGACAGGGTTGGCGACTTCGAGTCGGCTCCGATGTAGCGCGAGACCTTGCCGATCTGCTCGTGTGGGACGAAGACGCGGTCCTCGCCTCGGAACCCGAGCAGCAGGTAATCGCGCGTGACGCCTGCAACCTCCTTGGTCTCGAAGCCGAGGAGCTGAGCGATGCCGTGGTCCTCGTGTACGACGTAGTCGCCCGTTCGCAGGTCGGCGAAGCTCGCGAGTGCGCGGCCGATCGGCGCCGTCGCCCGTGGGGCCCGTCGCCGGAAGACCTGCGTGTCCGGGAGCAGCGCAACGCCGAGATCACGCCAGACGAACCCGCGTCGGGCGGGCGCAACGGCGAACATCAGGCCGCTTGGCTCTCCCCCGGCCTCGAGCGTGCCGGCCTCGATGCGCCGCAGCAGATGGCGCTGCCGCTCGGCGTCGCCGCGATGCCCGAAGGCAACGACGACGTCGAGGCCCTGGCGAACGAGCCCCGAGAGCTCGTTCTCGGCCTCGGAGAGCCCGCGGGCGGTGAGCGCTGGCCGCTGCGCATCGAAGGAGAACTGCTGCCCCTCCGGGAGCGACCCGAGCTCGGTCGCACCGTCAAACGAGATCGGAGTGACTCCCTCGTCGCGCCAGATCGCACGCACCTCATCGGGCTGCCAGACGATGTCCGGCGTCCCGGCGATCGGCGGCACGAGGTCGTCGGGGACATCAACCCGGGCCGGGCCGTCCCAGTCGTCGGGGAGGACGATCTCGGCCAGGTCTCGGCGCCGCTCGGCGGCCGGATACACCGTCGCCTCGATGACGTCGCGGAGCGCCCGCTGGGTGAACGGCGAGAACGCGCGGACTCCCTCGATCTCGTCGCCGAAGAACTCGATCCGCAGCGGCTCGCTGCCGGTTGCCGGAAAGACGTCGACGAGCCCGCCGCGAACGGCGAAGTGTCCACGCTCCTCGACGCGATCGACCCGTTCGTACCCGGCGAGGGCGAGGGCCTCGGCGAGCGAGTCGATACCGGGCTCATCACCCCGAGCAATCCGGAGCGCGACCGGTCGCGCGGCCACGGGCGGCATCGCCTCGCCGAGGGCCAGGGCCGACGCACAGACGATCCCTCCGCCCGCGAGCACATCGAGAGCGCGGGCGCGTTCACCGACGAGATGTGGGGCCGGCTCGATCCCCGAACCCCAGCGAACGCCGCGAGAGGGCAGGAATGCGACCTGCGCCTCCCCGGCAAACCACGCGATCGCCTCAGCGGCGTCGCGAGCGTCGGCGTCCTCGGGCAGAAGGACGCAGAGCCCTCGCCGCACCTCCTCGTGAAGCGCGGCGAGGAGAAGCGGCAACGCCGGCTCCGACACCCGGGCGCGCGATGGCAGCGCCGCTGCGAAGGCAGGCAGGCGCGCGTCGGCGCGGAGCCGGTCGACGAATGGGTGAAGAAGAGGACGGTCCATGAGAAGCTCCCGAAACCAGGGTTCCGGGGGCGGTCATGGTAGCCCGTGCTCTACCCGACGCCGAGCAGGGGCAGCGAGCGCTTGACGCGCGCTGCGTGGTGCACGACCAGCCGACGCGCACCGTCGTACCGGGCGGCGTACCACCCGTCGGAGAGCGTGTTGATCTGCACGGAGAGGCCGCTGTGCGGAGCGTGGATAAACCGGCCGCCCCCGATGTACATGCCGACGTGACCGACACCATCGAAGAAGACGAGGTCACCCGGGTGAAGCGACTCACGCGAGACGCGCTTGCCTAGGTCGAAGTCCGCGTACGAGCTGTGCGGGAGCTTGACCCCGAAGTGGTTGTAGACGTAGCTCACGAAACCGGAGCAGTCAAATCCCGATCCCGGGGTGCCGCCGCCGTAGCGATACGGAACGCCGAGGAGGTGCCGCGCGTACTTGACAGCGCGAACGCCGAGCGGCTTCGGAGCGGAAAGGACGTGCTTGACCTTCACATGGTGGGTCTTGACCCTGTGAGCGCGCATGCGGTGGGCCTTCACCTTGTGCGCCTTCTCGCCTCCTGCGAACACAGAGCCTGGCCCGAAAACGAGCGAGTAGGCAAGCGTGAGGACGAGCAGGATGATCCGCAGATGTGAGGTCATGGGGTACTCCCTTCGGCTCTTGACCGACAGCGCTACGCCGCCGGGATGTCGTTGGGGACTGCCATTGCAGCAGCCGAGACCAAGATGGGCATACCCCTTTTGGGGGATCTGCCTTCAGCAACTCGGGGTAGGTCTTCCGGGCATCTTTCACCGGGCAAGAGCGCTCAAGCCCTCTTGTCAACGGGGTTTGCGTGCGTCGGAACCCGTTGCGAAGCTGTGAAGGTTTTACAAAGGGAAGACGGCGCACCCGCCGGGGTGGCGACCGCTCAGTTGAAGCGACGCTGTGCCGCTTCGAGGCCCTCGGCGTCGAGCGCCTCGACCGCATCTGCCGAACGTGTCACGAACGCCTGCGCGTCCTCGGACACGTCGAAGTCCGAGAGCACGTAGTCGGCGAGCGGGCGGCGGTCGCCTCGACCGGGCCTCCCGACCCCCACACGAAGCCGCAGGTACTCGGGCGTACCGAGGTGCTGTGTGATCGAACGGAGGCCGTTGTGACCGGCGGATCCACCGCCGTGCCGGGCCTGGAGCCGCCCGACCTCGATGTCGACCTCGTCGTGCACGACAAGGATCGCGTCGGGCTCGAGCTTGAAGAAGTCGGCGGCGGCGCGCACCGAGCGCCCCGACTCGTTCATATAGGTCTCCGGCTTCAGCAGCGCGACCCGATGCTCGTCGATGCGGATCTCGGCGAGCTGACCGGAGAACTTCGCACGCCAGGACGCCGCGCTGCGGCGCGCGAGCTCGTCGACGATCATGAAGCCAACGTTGTGCCTGTTCCCCGCGTACTCGCGCCCGGGGTTCCCGAGGCCGACGACGAGAAGGTCGAGCGAGGAGGCACGTTCACCTCGACGCCACGGGAGGCGCATTGCCTACTCCTCGGTGGAGGCTTCGTCGCCGCTCTCGGCGACAGGCTCGGCGTCGTCGCCGGCGGCTTCCGTCTCGGCAGCGGCTTCGTCGCCCGCCGCCTCATCGCCCTCTTCGCGCGCGGCACCCGCAACGTGGGCGAGCACCGTGTCGAGCGGGTCGAGCACCGTGACGCCTGCCGCGAACGGCAGATCACCGAGGTAAAGCGTGCCGCCGATCTCCATGCCGGAGACGTCGAGCTCCACGCGCTGCGGAACGTCGAGCGGAAGCACCTCGATGTTGATCTCGTTCGTGACCTGTGTGAGCTGACCGCCCTGCTTCACGCCGACAGGTTCGCCGACGAGAGCCAGGAGCACGGAGGTCTGAATCGTGACGTCGAGGCGGACTTCCTGAAAGTCGATGTGCGTGATGGTGCCGCGGACGCGGTCACGCTGGTAGTCCTTGAGGATGACGGAGTGCTGCGAGCCACCGTCGATGGCGACGTCGATGACGGCGTGCGAGCCGGCCTCGGTCGTCAGGACGGCTCGGAGGTCGCGGTCGCCGACAGCGAAAGCGATCGGCTCGTCACGTCCGTAGAGAACGCCCGGGACGATCCCCTGCTTGCGCAGGCGACGCGACTCGGCCGAACCGAGGATCTGCCGCTTGGACACGGCAAGTGTGACGCGCTCTTCAGCCATCGGTCGAGAAGTGTAGCTGGCCCCGGGGGTCGAGCCGACAGGTGTCGGCGACACGCCGCGATCAGAGGCCAGAAAACACGGAGGGGCGGCTCGCGCCGCCCCTCCGTGGATCTCTAGACCGGGATCGTCCTGCCACTCGAGGCGGGACGTCTCACGGGCGTCCTACTTGTGGGTCGACGTGTAGATGTACGCCGAGATGTCGTTGATCTGCGTCGTCGAAAGCGTGCCCTTGTAGGCCTGCATCGGAACGCTGTACTTCGCGGCTGCAGCCTTCGTCATCACCGACGTACCGCCGCTCGCGATCGCCTTGATGAGAACAGCCTGCGTCAGCGGCACCTTGTCGAGGTCAGGGCCGATGGCACCCATCGACTTGGCGGCCTTGAGGGCGTGGCAGAGACCACAGTTCGCGATGAAGCCGGCCTTGCCCGCTGTCGCGTTACCGACGACCTTCGGGGTCGCGCTGAATGCGGTCGGCGCAAGGAACGCCGCAGTGAGTGCCGTGACGAGCACGAGGCCGGTCCGGCGACCAATCTTGCTGTGAAGCATTGAATCCTCCCGTTTCAAAAGAACAATCCCGGTCACCATCCACTATACGGACCAGAGACGCACTGGACAATCCGTATTTCCCTAACGATCGGTTCGGCTTTTCGATGGCCGAACGCGGCGACGGCTAGAAGAGCTGGTTCTCGCCGCCGAAGATCGCCGAGACGGAGTCGTCGGCGAAGACGTTCATGATCGTCTCGCTCAGAAGGCCCGAGACAGGCAGCACGGTGAGCTTGTCGGGCTTCGAGAGCGGATCGACCGGCACCGTGTCGGTGACGACGATCCCCTTAATGTCCTCGTTTGCTGCGAAGCGGTCGAGGGCGCCGTTGCAGAAGAGGCCGTGGGTGGCGAAGAGCCACACCTCGCTCGCGCCCTGCTCGACGAGCGCGCGGACGTTCGCATTCATGGTGCCGCCGGTCATGATGACGTCGTCGCCGATGATCGCGCGCTTGCCGCGGACGCGGCCGGCGATCTCGGTGACCGAGGCGACGTCGTGCGCGGGGCGCGACTTGTGCATGATCGCGAACTCCGACTCGATCATCTCGGCGAAGCGCTCGGCCTGCTTGGCGCGGCCCGTATCGGGTGACACCGACACGACGCCCTCGCCGACGAGGCCGAGGTCGCGGAAGTGGCGTGCGAAGAGCGGCAACGCGGTCATGTGATCGACGGGGATCGAGAAGAAGCCCTGAATCTGACCGGCGTGCAGGTCCATCGTGAGCACACGGTCGGCGCCGGCCAGCTGGAGCGCATCGGCGACGAAACGGCCCGAGATCGGCTCGCGCGGCTTGGCCTTGCGGTCCTGGCGCGCGTACGGGAAGAGCGGAATGACCGCCGTGATCCGCTTGGCGGACGCGAGCTTCGCGGCCTGGATCATCAGGAACAGCTCCATGAGGTTGCGGTCGATCGGGGTGCAGCCGGTCTGGACGATGAAGACGTCGGCGCCGCGGATCGACTCGTCGTAGCGACAGTACGTCTCACCGTTCGCGAACGTCTCGAGCGTCACCTCGCCAAGCTGGATGCCGAGACCCTCCGCGATAGACGCGGCAAGCTCCGGGTGCGAGCGGCCGGCGAAGACCATGAGCCGCTTCTGCGGCCCGCGTTCGATCCAGTGATCCGGGTGCGGCTCGGTCACGACCGACGCCACGTCGCCGGGGAGTGAGAACTCAGGGGTCCCGATGCCGAGCTGCATACCCCTCCTTGTTCTCCTGGCGCGTGCGCGCGATGCCGAGCGAGTCGGCGGGAACATCCTTTGTGATCACCGAGCCAGCTGCCGTCCATGCTCCGTCTCCGACCTCAACAGGTGCGATGAACCCATTCTGGATGCCGGTCCTGACGTTCTTGCCGATGCGTGTTCGGCCCTTCGGCTGCCCGGGGCGGTGAGGAAAGTTTGCGGTGATCGTTCCGGCGCCGATGTTCGTGTCCTCCCCGATCTCCGCGTCCCCGATGTACGAGAGATGCGGAACTTTCGTCCGTGGCCCGATGCGTGAATTCTTGATCTCGACGAAGGTTCCCGCCTTCGAATCCGCCTCGAGAGTCGACCCGGGACGAAGGTAACAGAACGGTCCCACGATCGCGCCGGTTCCGATCGTCGCGTCGAGAGCGACCGTGTTGGCGAAGATCTCGGCGCCCGTCGCAACCCGGGTGGCGCCACGCAGCTGGACGAACGGGTGGATCACCACGTCGGGTTCGATCTCGACGGTCGGCTCGATCCACGCGGTCGTCGGATCGACGAACGTGACCCCCGAGACCATGTGGGCGCGGTTGATCCGGTCGCGGAGAAACGCGGTGACGGCCGCAAGCTCGAGGCGCGTGTTGATCCCCTCGACCTCGAACGGGTCGGGTGCGACGTGAACGGCGACTGGATGGCCGTCGTCGACGAGGAAGCCAAGGGTGTCGGTGACGTACAGCTCGCCCTGGGCGTTGTGCGGCTGGAGGCGGTCGAGCGCCGGCCAGAGGCGGTCGGCGCGGAAGAGGTAGATGCCGGAGTTGACCTCGGTTAGCGTGAGCTCCTCGGGCGTCGCGTCGCCCGCCTCAACGATCCGCGCGAGGTTGCCGGCAGCGTCCCTGACGATGCGACCGTAGACGCGCCGATCGGGCGGCTCGAACGAGAGCACCGTCGCCGTTGCACCGGTCGAGCGGTGAGTCGCGACGAGGCCCGCGAGCAGCTCGCCGGAGAGCGCCGGCACGTCACCGCTCAGGAGCAGGATGTCGCCGTTGAAGCCCTCGAGCGCCTGTCGGGCGGAGCGCGCCGCGTCACCTGTCCCAAGGGGTCGCTCCTGCACCGCCACGGTGACACCGGGGAACGCATCACGGGTTGCCGGAGCCGTCACGACGACGACGGGGTCTGCGCCTGCGCTCTGCGCCGAGGCGATCACCCAGTCCACCATTCGTCGCCCGAGCAGCGCGTGAAGGTGTTTTGGCACGGCCGACTTCATCCGGGTGCCAAGCCCCGCGGCCATGACGACGGCTGCGATCGGAGAGTCGGTCACTTCGCGACGTGAGATGGCTGGGGCGCCAGGATTCGAACCTGGGATCGCGGGACCAAAACCCGCTGCCTTACCGCTTGGCTACGCCCCACTACGCCCCGAGTATAGGTGCGGTGGGTTCGCGTCGCGGTAGGGGTGTCGCTGGTCGACATTTCCGCCCAGTGTGACGGAACTACGATGGCACCGTGTCAAGCGACCGGCCCACCACGCGTCCGCTCCAGAACCCCGCCCTCCACCGAGGCGGCGGATTCGAGGAGTGCGAGCACATCGTCCGGGATGAAGATCCCGACACGGCGCTCTGCGGCGTCGACCAGACAGGCGTGCCGTGGAACCAGGGGTTCCCCGTCTGCCAGGCCTGCCTCGCGGTAGCCGAAGGACGGATGAGTTGACGGCACGTTCGGTCTACACCGCGCCGTGACGACCATCCTGGCCGCCGTCGCGGCGACCTGGGGCGTCGCGATGGCTCTCGCGCCGCTGCTCCAGATCCGCACGATGCGAAGCCACCGCTCGTCGAAGGGCGTGTCGGTCGGGTACCTGAACGTGCTCCTGGTGGGCTTCGTTCTCTGGTTCGCCTACGGCGTACAGATCGCAAACCTGGCGCTGATCATCCCGAACGTCGTCGCGGCCTTCGTCTGCGCGTTGACGATCGTCGTTGCGCGACGCTACCGTCCCTGAGAACGCGCGGACGCGCGGGCACCGCCTGAAATAGGATGTGCGCCGACACGCAGGCTGCAACCGGGGAGGAAGTCATGAGGCGTTTCGCATGGTTCACCGCACTCATCGCGATGCTGGCGCTGGCCAGTTCGGCGGCTGCGACCCCGGTCCTGAACACGAAGCTTCTGAGCGAGGAACAGTGCACGAAGCTTGGCGGCGGCGGGAGGCTCGTCGTCAACGTGACCTTCATTCTCCAGAATTACGCCGACTCAGGGTACGCCGGAGCCTGGGCGCTGGACACGGTGCACCGCCACCTCAAGATCTGGAAGAGCCAGAGCGGCACCTACTGCGCACACGTCAACGACGATGGCAGCTCGTTCGTGACGCTTGACGGTCCGGGCCCCGCTGGTGGCGGGCACGTGATCGGCGGCATCACCGGGACGTTCGACGGCGGCTACATCACCACGGACATCTCGGGCAAGTTCGTTCCGCGCTACCCAACCCACGGCAACCTCGGCACGTTCAACGCGAAGTGCGACCGCGAGTACAACTGCCCGGGAAAGCGGCCGTCATGGCTCAGCTACTTCTCGAAGAACCCACCGGCAAACGACTTCGCAGAGTGGGGCTGGCTCTACGACGCGGGGGCCAAAGGCATCTGGCTCGACCAGGCCAACACCTCCGCGTTGCGTACCGGCAACATCACGTACTGAGACGGAGGCAGCCGGGGTAGGGCGCGCGGGTGATCGAACGCCTCCCTCGCCTGCTGCTCCATCTTGAGGGCGCCGCGCTGGCTGGCGCGGCGCTCATCGTGTATCTCAACCAGGGATACCGCTTCTGGGTGCTGCTCGTGCTTGCGCCTGATCTGAGCGCCCTCGGATACCTCGCGGGAAGACGGGCAGGAACGGTCGCCGACAACGCCGCGCACACCACCGTCTGGCCGATCGCGCGGTCGGCTACGGGCTCACGTATCCGAGCGCGTTCAAAGACACGCACCTGCAGCGCGTCTGACGCGCGTCGGAGTCAGGCCTTGCAGGCAGGCGTCCCGCCTGGGAGCCTGTGGCGGAACCGCACGACGCCCCGGTAACCGGGGGCAGCCAGAAGGCGAACCGGAGGTAGCAGGAGCAGTCGACCGACGGTAGATGTCCACCCTGCCGTCCGGACGAGCGCATGTGCGACAGCGAGGTGGCCACCGTACGGCCGGCCCGCAGCGTCGATCCACCATGCGGCGGTTTCGACGTCGTTGAGCGTCAGGCCGAGCTGCGAGACCTCGTCGGCGCCGAGGTGCTGCCAGGCGAGGGCCGTCTGCTTGCCCCCGCTCCGGGCGACGACGAAGCGAGCGCAGCTACTGCAAAACGCGCAGTCGCCGTCGAAGATCAGACGCGGTCGACCGTGGTCGCCGTCGTGCGAGCCCGCGTGCCTCTCAGCCGGCGAGTGCAACGTGCGCCTCGACCTCGACGGCGAGTCCGCTTCGGAGCTCAGCGACCCCGATCGCGCTACGGGCACAGATGCCGCGCTCCTCACCCCACCGCTCGACACGGTCGAGCGACCCCAGCTCGTCGCGAAGCGCCCGGCACATGAGGTGCGCGGTCGTGCGGGCGGCGAGGACGGCACCCTCAGGCGTGATGGTGTCGCCACCGCGGCCGGGACGACAGAGGTCGCCGTTTCCGGAGAGATACGCGATCCCGCCGTACACGACGACCGGCTTGCACCGGGGCGTGAACGGCAGCCGCGGCGGCTCGGCGCGTGTGATCCCGCGCTCGATCAGCCGGGCCTCAGGGGAGACGTGCACCGTGGTCAGTAGCTGAAGACCGTGGTGCCGTCGCCTGCCCACTCCCACATCGGGGTTGCGCCGGCGATCTTCGAGTTGGCAACGAACGTCGAATCGGCAAGCCCACGCGAGTTGACACAGATCGGGCAGAGCCACAGCTCACCACCACCGTCGGCGAACTGCTGGAAGAGACGCTCGAGCGGCGGGCAACCCTCGCACGCCTCACCGGTTGCCTCGCCAGGGAGGCCGAGACGCACCGCGTCCTTCGTCGCCCAGACAACGACGGACTTCCCCTGGTCAAGCGCGGCCGTCGCGACGAGCAGCGCAACCATGACGCGCTCCGCATCCTCAAGCCCGGTCGCGAGATTGACGAGAACTTTGCCGGCCATAGTGGCTCCTCCCTGTCGACGGTCGAGCCGCGAGCCTAGTCAACGACGCCCCGACGCGCGAGTGCGCCTGAGGACTCCCGACGAGGTCAGGGAACGTCGAAGGCGACCTCAGAGATCACCACGAGGAGCGCGAGGACCGCCAACGTGACGGCCACGAGTGCGACCGCCGATCGCTCGCCGTTCCGCACGACCGCGACCGCGGCGATGAGTCCTCCGCAGGCCGCAGCAGCTAGCCCGAGCAGCGAGATGAGTCCGAAGATCGAGAGTGGGCCGACGCTCGCATGCCAGCCGGTCGTCGCGATCACCGTCACCATGACCGCGGCGACGACAAGACCGCGGACAACGAGTCGGACCCCGCTACGTCCGGTCTCCGTCTGCGGATGGAGCATGCCGCCGGGGCGGCGTGTCGTGGCTGGAACGGCGGGGGTTCTCATCCGGATCGCATCCTCTCACTGAGATCGTGTCTCATGCTGACTGTTCCCGCATCGGGGTAAGTGCGGAGCGCTTCGCAGCTTGCCCCGACGCCCACTCAGCCGCGGCGTCGACGCGCCATGCGCTCGTGCGCGTGCGGACGCGATGCAAGAAGCGCGAGGAGCACGACGCGCAGGAAGGGGCTCACCGCGCGAGCCTATGCCCCCGAAACGCGTGCGGTCTCCTCGCAGGCAGCTACCGGGTTAGACGAGAAGGGCGTCGATCTGTCCGACCGCGAGCTTGATGCCTTCGTCCATACGCCTGAACTGTCCTCGATCGCGGCGCGAGGGCCGCGGGGGCTACTTCCGTTCGCGGTCGGCGAAGAGGAAGATCAGCGCGCCGATTGCGAGAACGACGATCAGGCCGATCGCGACGGCCTTCGCGATGAACCAGACCACAGGGACGAGAACGGCGAGCGCCTGCGACGTTGCAAAGATCCAGCTCGCCTGGCGCGCGGTGGCAGAGCGGTACTTGCGGCCGGCGGTGGCCCAAAAGCCGACTGCGACGGGGGCGAGGATGTAGACGACGACGTGCGGGACGAAGTGGATGAGGGTGAGAACGCCCTCGACCGCCGCAACCCACAGGGTCAGGCGGATGCGATGCTGGCGCAGGTAGCGCGCCGGCTTCGACGTTGATCTCGCGCTGATGTCGGCCGTGGACATCTGCGGCAAACCTACCACGCCGGTCTGACGATCCAGGTGTCGCCGAGAGCACCGACCGCTGCAGCGGCGCGCTCGGCCGCCTCACGATCAGCAAAGAGCCCGTAGACCGTCGGGCCAGCACCACTCACGTCAGCGCGAAAGGCGCCGCGGGCGCTCAGATGGGCGGCGAGTGGCGAGTGCGCTAGATCGTTTCCCGGGAACTGTCCGAGGTCTGCGGGCACCGCTGCGGAGCGCGCTACCGAGTCGACGGCGGCCCGCCGTGATTCGAAACCCTCGGCGCCGCTGTAGCGGGCATAGACGGCTCCGGTCGACTCCTTGACCGCGCCGGTCGGGAGCAGAAGGAGCACGCTGTAATCCTGCGGCAGGCGAAGCGGCTCCAGGGCTGCACCCTCCCCCGTCGCGAGCTGTGGACCGTCTGTGAGGAAGAATGCGACGTCGGCGCCGAGACGGCGAGCAAGCCGGTGGAGCCCACTCGCCGGGAGGGGCTCCGGGAGCGTCGCGTTTGCGAGCCGCAGGGCGGCGGCTGCATCCGAGCTTCCGCCACCGAGCCCGGCCGCGACGGGAATTCGCTTCTCGATTCGGGCTCGCCAGAGCGGGGCCACGCCAGCCGCACCGGCAACGGCTTCGAGGGCAAGGCGCACGAGCGTGTCCTCGCCGAAGCCTTCGACCGTGAGCGTCTCTGCGGGTTCGAGGTGGATCGTGTCGGCGAGATCGATCCGCTGCATCACGGTTGCGACCTCGTGCAGGCCGTCGGCGCGCGTCGGGCCGACGACGAGCGCGAGGTTGATCTTCGCGTGAGCGAGCAGCGAGGTCACCGCAGCGCGTCGGTCAGGTCGATGAACTCCGGCGGGTCGAGCTCTTCGGCCCTGACCGTCGGAAGGCGCCCCATCGATGCGATCGCCTCGGCGGCGCGATCGCGCGGAACGAGGCCGGCGAGCGCGAGGGAGTTTGCGAGAGTCTTTCGTCGATGCGCGAACGCGCCCTCGACGACGCGTTTCACACCGGGCGGGACACCCGGCGCGATGCGATCGAACGCGATGAGCGCCGACTCGACGTTCGGCTTGGGCCGAAAGACCTCGCGCGACACCGGGTGGAGCCCGGTGCGTTGGGTCACAAGCCGCATCAGCACCGAGACCGCGCCGTAGGCCTTGGTGCCGGGAGACGCGAAGAATCGGTCGGCGACCTCACGCTGCACCATCACACACCAGCTCTCGATGTCGGGAAGGCGGTCGAGGCTCTCGACAACGATCGGCGTTGCGACGTTGTAGGGCAGGTTCGCGACGAGCTTCCGCGGTCGCGGCTCGAACGTCGAGAGGTCGAGAGCAAGCGCATCGCCCCAGTGGAGCGTCGCGCCGCTGATGCCCTCCAGTTCCGGAGCGAGCGAGCGGTCGAGCTCGACCGCGTGGACGTGTGCAACGTGAGCTGCGAGATAGCGGGTGAGGACGCCGAGGCCCGGGCCGATCTCGAGAACGACGTCGGCCGGGTCGAGAGCCGAGAGCCGACCGATCACACCGAGGATGTTGTCGTCGACGAGGAAGTGCTGGCCGAGCGCCTTCTTCGGGATGACGGTCATAGCCCGAAGGCCGCCGTCGCGTTCGCGTCGATCGTCGCGGCGAGCGCCGCCACGTCGTCACCACGCGCCTCAGCGAGCACCGCGAGGGTGAGCATGACGTTTGCCGGCTCGTTTCGGGTGCCTCGAACGCTCTGCGGAGCCAGATAGGGGCTGTCGGTCTCGGCGAGGATACGGTCGGCGGGAACGCGCGCGGCCGCCTCGCGGAGCTCAGGCGCCTTCGGATAGGTCAGGTTGCCCGCGAAGGAGACGTACCAGCGGCGTTCGAGCGCCGTCTCGAGCAGCCCGGGCGAGGAGAAGCAGTGCAGGACGACGGTTCCCTGAAAGATCGAGAGCGCGGCGAGCGTGTCGGTGTCGGCCTCGCGGGTGTGGATGACGACCGGCTTGCCGAGGTCGGCTGCGAGCGTGAGCTGTGCATCGAACAGGCGACGCTGCGCATCGCGGGGTGCGTAGTCACGGAAGTAGTCGAGCCCCGTCTCTCCCACCGCGACGGCCCGGGGGTGCGCAAGCAGCTCGCGCAGGCCGTCAAGGTCGCTCGGGCCAACCGTGCCTGCCTCGTGCGGGTGCACGCCGAGGCACGCGTAGACACCGTCGTGAGCGTCGGCAAGCGCAAGGGTCTCTGTGGCCTGGCCGATCGTCGTTGAGACCGCGATCGTGCGCGTGACACCGACCTCGCGCGCCCGGCCGAGGATGGCCTCGGCGTCGTCGCCGAAGTGCGCGTGGGTATCGATCACTCGGCGGTGAGCGTCTCGACGCGCGGGAAGAGCGGCGGCGCCGCTCCGATGCCGCCCACGGGCACGAGCCGACCGTAGACGACGTTCTCCCAGCCGAGATCGAGCGGCTGGCCGAGGGCCTCGAGGATCTTCGGGGCGGTCTCCGGCAGGTACGCCGCAAGAGCGATCGCCGAGATCCGCAGCCCGTCGGCAAGGTCGTAGAGGATGGCGTCGAGCTCGGCGGCGCGCTCCGGATCCTTCGCAACCGTCCACGGTGTCAGCTCCGTGACGTAGCGATTGAGGTAGCGGACAAGCAGCCAGATTCGGTCGACGGCGGCGGTTATGTCGAACCGGTCGAGGTCGGCGGCAACCTCAACGCGGATCTCATCGACGATCGCTGCGATCTCGGCGTTGGCCCCCTCACGGGTACCGATCTGCCCATCGCGGTACTTCACGATCATCGCCGTCGTTCGCGAAAGCAGGTTGCCCAGATCGTTTCCGAGCTCACGCTCGTAGCGGTCGTGGATCCCGTCGAGTGAGGCAATCCCGTCCTGCCCGAAGGAGACGGCACGCGCACACCAGTAGCGGACGGCATCGGCGCCGTAGATGTCGATCAGGTCGAGCGGATCGACGACGTTGCCGAGCGTCTTCGACATCTTCTTGTCGTCGAGTCCGAGCAGGTAGCCGTGCACGAAGATCTGCTTTGGCACCGTGTACCCCGCAGAGAGCAGCATCGCCGGCCAGTACACGCAGTGGAAGCGCAGGATGTCCTTGGCCATCACGTGGCGCGCTTCGGGCCAGAACACCTCCCGGAGGTCCTCGCCGGGCCGCGCGTAGGTGAGCGCGCTCAGGTAGTTGATGAGCGCGTCGGCCCAGACGTAGGCGACCTGCCCCTCGTCCCATGGCAGCGGGATTCCCCAGGGCTGGCTCGCCCGGCTGATCGAGAAGTCCTGCAGTCCGCCGGCGATGAAGCTGCGTGCCTCGTTGAACCGGAAACCGGGAAGCACGAGGTCGGGCTGGGCGTCGTAGATCTCGAGAAGCTTGTCCTGGTAGGCGGAGAGACGGAAGAAGTAGTTGCGCTCCTCGATCGACTCGGGGAGGGTCTCGTGGATCGCGCAGCGCCCATCGACAAGGTCGCTCTCGGCCTTGAACTCCTCGCAGCCGACGCAGTAGAGCCCCGTGTAGACGTCCTCGTAGACGTCGCCATTGTCGTAGATCCGCTGCAGGAACTCGCGGACGAAGGTCTTATGCCCCTCATCGCTTGTCCGGATGAAGAAGTCCGGCTCGGCATTCAGGCGGCGCGGAAGCTCGCGCCAGACCTCGGCGATCTGGTCGACGTAGTCCTGAGGCGCGAGCCCGAGATCCTGCGCGACCCGGAAGACCTTCGTCGCGTGCTCGTCGACTCCGGTGAGGAAGAACGTCTCCTCGCCGCGCTGTTGCATGTGCCGGACGAGGATGTCGGCGGCGCACGTCGTGTACGCATGCCCGATATGGGGCTTCGAGTTGACGTAGTAGATCGGGGTCGTCAGGAAGTACGGCATCGCGCCCCATGATACGAGCGGGCACCCGACCTGGCCGACGGCGGCGACCGAGGACACCGATCGAGGCGAGCAGTACGAGCAACGCGAGGCCGACGCCCACCAGCGCAATCCCGCGCGCGTCGCTCTCGCTTCGGCGCGCCGCCTCAACCGGAGGTCGGTGAGAGAGAGACGACGACGCCGGGCGCGTGACCGCGTCCTGCCGGTGCACGTCGGCAGCGAGGCCGACACGTTGGACGTCGTGCAGCCGAGACCCTGCCGGTCGCGCACCGGCCGGGTCAGGGTGCCACCGCGCGGTGCTCGCGGCTGTCGCCGCTCGGATCGGGCGCGACTGCGCGGGCGCGGCGGGGGCGACCGCGGAGACCGACCGTTCGCGGATGCGAGGCGCCGACGGCGCGGCGGACAGGCCAGCCCGAGCGTAAGGCAGAGAGACCGTTCGCGGAGCCAGACCGGGAGCAGGTGCAGAGACGATTTGCGGGGTGAGGGCACCCGCAGACGCCTCAACAGGATCCGCAGACACATCGACACCAGGAGCAGCGTCAACGAGCGTCGCGGCCTGCAGAGGCACGGTGACGGCGCCAACCCCGGAGGTTCCCACCGCTGGCACCTCGGACGGCGGCACAACCCCAAATGGCGCCGCGGCTACGCGGGGCGGCAGGAACGACAGCGGGTCGACGTACCCCTGCTCGTCAGTCATCCGTCGAACTCCGAGATGAACGTAGGGCCCGTCGACAGCGAGCTCGCCACTCGGCCCGACCGTGCCAACCACGTCGCCCTCGACGACCGTGGCGCCGCGGCCGACCGTGCTCGCACCGAGATGGGTGAGCGTCACCGACCACCCGTCACTGCTCTCGACCGTCAGCGAGCGCCCACTCCCGGGTACCGACCCGGCGAAGGCCACGACACCGCCGATCGGCGCGCGTACCTGCTCGGCGGCAGCCGCCGCGATATCGATGCCCCGATGCTGACCGCCGCTGTACGGATGGGTCGGGTCGAACGAGAACGGCACGAGCACGTCCCCTCCAACCGGCCACGTCCAGGCATTCGCGACAGGACTGAGAGCGAGAACGGGCAGGAGAGAAACGACCACGAGGCGGATGAGAGAGGCACGCATCGGCGAACTCCAGAGTCGAGGACTGCGCTCACCGTTGTCTGTCTAGTGAACGTCCTGACACCGTAGGTCGACCGCGAGGCGTTGTCAACCGTGGTTACAGACTTGTCACAAAGTGCCGCGGTAGAGGTCGTTCTTCGCGACACCGGTGAGACGCGAGACGACCTCCGAGGCGGACTTGCGCGGCGTTCCCGCAGCGACGAGCTCGGCCACCGCGGCGAGCGCGACCTCGGCAACACCCGACAACCGCGCGCCCTCTCCTGCCCCGACCACGAGCGTGATCTCGCCCCTCGGCGGCTCGTCGAACCGGGCCGCCAGCTCCGCCGCCGTCCCTCGCGCGACCTCCTCGAACTTCTTCGTCAGCTCACGGCACACCGCGACCTGCCGCTCCGGTGAGACCGTCGCCAGAGATGCGAGCGTCTCGGGAAGCCGCCTCGGTGACTCGAAGGCGACGACCGGCCACGTCCACGCGCCGATCTCGGCCCAAAGAGCAGCGCGCGCAGCCGCCCGGCGCGGCAGGAATCCGAGGAACGTGTAGCGCTCAGCAATGAGACCGCTCGCAACGAGCGCCGTCTCCACCGCCGAAGGCCCCGGCAGCACGACCACCGGCACGCCCGCGTCGAGTGCAGCCCGCACGAGGCGCCCGCCCGGGTCGGAGATCGCCGGAAGGCCCGCGTCGGAGACGAGCGCCATCCGCTCACCTGCGAGCAGCCGTGGCACGAGCTCAACAGCGCGCGCCGCCTCGTTGTGCTCGTGGCACGAGAGGAGATGCGTCTCGATGCCATGTCGGGCCAGCAGTCCCCCCGTATGCCGTGTGTCCTCCGCGAGCACGACGTCGGCCTCACGCAGCTCTGCGAGCACGCGCAGCGTGATGTCGTCGAGATTCCCGATCGGCGTTGCGCAGACCGTGAGCGTCACGTCGCCGCTTACCCGAGCGCCTCGAAGGCGACAAGTCCCGCGCCGATGAGCCCCGCCGACGCGCCAAGCTGCGCCGGCACGAGACGAACCGACTCCCCGCCAGGCACGAGCGCCTCGCGGCGGACCACCTCACGCGCCGGGTCAAGTAGAAGATCGCCAGCGGCGACACCAAACCCGCCCCCGACCACGACGAGCTCGGGGTCAAAGATGTTCACGAGCGACGCGATCGCCGTACCCAAGTGACGCCCGATCTCCTGCAGCGCGGGATGCTCCTCGCGCACGAGGTCACGGGCCGTCGCTCCGGGCCCAAGCACCCGCCCGGCCAGCCGCTCCGCGGCGAGCCCAGAGCAGTAGGACTCGACGTGGCCACGCCCCGTACACGAGCCCTGGCACGGCTCGCCGTTCTCGACGATCACCATGTGCCCAAGCTCCGCCCAGCCGCGATAGAGCTTCCCGTCCAGCACGATCCCCCCGCCCACTCCCGTCCCGAGCGTCAGCAACACGAGGTCGCGCGCGCCACGACCGGCCCCGCGCACGAACTCTGCAAGCGCCGCCGTGCCCGCATCGTTCTCGGCGCCAACAGGAAGCCCGAGACGCTGCTCGAGCTCTGCCTGGAACCGCACCTCGCGGATCGGAACGTTGACTGCTCCGAACGCGACGCCGGTCCGGCGGTTGATCCGCGCCGGGATGCCGAACCCGACGGCGACGATCTCGGGCGTCCGCAGCTCCTCGACGGCAGCGACGAGTCCAGCCAGCAGCGCGGTCTGCGAGTTGGTCGGCGTGGGCCGCTCGATCGTCTCGAGAACCTCGCCGTGCTCGTCGACGACGCCGGCGAGGATCTTCGTCCCACCGAGGTCGACACCGATGACATTCCGTGTACTCACAACCGGCCGGTACCCTACTTCGCCGGATGGCCCAGGACGAGAAGCCCTATCGCGTCTACCGCGGGGGCCGCATCAAGGGCAAGGTGCCCGAGCCCCCACGGAAGGGCTCAACACCGAAGCCGAAACGCGCACGCGGGAGCGCCGAACGCCGCACACCACGGCCCGGACGGTTCCGTCTGAGGCGTTCCTCCGGGCGGCTCTCCTGGTCGCTGCTCACGCTGATGGCCACTGTCGGCGCGCTCGTCCTGCTACTGGTCTGGGGCGTCGTTGGTTTTCTTGCCTTCCAGAGCGGCGTCGGGTCAGCGAATGGCCGGCTCGACGCGAGCGCAAGGAAGGCTCTCACAACGGGCAACGGTCTGCTGCTCGCACACGGGACAACGATCCTCCTACTCGGGACAGACAGCTCACAGGCAGCAGGACGGACGGGTGACCGTCACGCGGACTCGGTGATGATCATCCGCACTGACCCGTCGCACCACAGGCTTGCGTACCTCTCGATCCCGCGCGACCTCTACGTTCCGATCCCCGGCGTCGGCAGCACCAAGATCAACGCCGCGTATCAGGTCGGCGGCGCCGCCCTCGCGATACGAACAGTCGAGAACTTCACCGGAATCCCAATCCGCCATGTCGTGATCGTCGACTTCGGTCAGTTCCAGAAGCTGATCGACGCCGAGGGAGGCATCACCGTCGACGTGCCTTCCCCGATCCTCACGAACCGCTTCGACTGCCCCTACGCGACCGAGGCACGCTGCCTGCAGTGGCCGGGCTGGCGGTTTGCGAAGGGCAAGCAGCACATGGACGGACACCGAGCACTGATCTACTCGCGCATCCGGGAGAACCGGCTGGACCTGCGCGAGACGGACATGACCCGCGGGGCCCGTCAGCAGGCTGTTGCGCAGGCTGTGACAGCGAAGCTGACGTCGTTCTCGACGCTTCTCGCTCTCCCGTTCAACGGCGGCTCGCTGATCGCGCCGCTCGCGACCGACCTGTCGGCAAGCCAGCTGCTCGAGCTCGGCTGGGTCAAGTTCCGCTCCTCCCGAAGCCAGACGCTCTACTGCAGGCTCGGCGGTGACGCTACGAGCGCCGGCGGAGCGTCGGTGATCATCCCGTCAGAGGACAACAGAAACGCGCTCGCGATGTGGGCTGGGACATCCGCACCGCAGCGGCCGACAACAACGTTCGGCCCGGGCTGCCAGGCCGGAAGCCCGCTCGGCTAGCTACTCGGACGAGCTGCCGGACGAGCTGCTCGACGAGCCGGAGTCCGAGCTCGAAGAGCTCGACCCGCTGTCGCCGGAGCCACCACCGCTCGACCCGCTGTCGCCGGAGCCGCCACCGCTCGACCCGCTGTCGCTCGAGCCGCCGCCAACCTTGCGCCCGCGGCCGTAGTCGGTCGAGTAGAACCCCGAACCCTTGTAGTGCACAGCAACCGGGTGGAGAACGCGCTCAAGCGGCGCACCTCCGCACACCTCGCACTGCTGAGGCCCCGGCTCCATCATGCCGTGGAAGGTCTCGAGGAGATGCCCGCTCGGGCACTTGTACTCGTAGATCGGCATTCGACCAGGCTACCAGTGAGCGAGACGCGCTAGCCTCACAGCTCCGTGACACGGCGCCTCGTTCTCGTCGTCGCCCTCGCGCTTGTGGGTGCACCGGCCGCGCTGGGCCATGCTTTCCCCCTCACGACGTCGCCGCTGAACGGTGCCGTCCTCACGACGGCACCAACGGAGATCTCGGTGACCTTCGACAGCGCCGTGCGCCCCGGGCCCCGTAACGCGGTGGTGTCGGCAGGCGGCGTGAGCGTGCTGGCCGGCCGGCCCGCGATTGTCTCGAACCGGACGCTCCTGTTGCCCCTGCACGGCAGGCTCGTACACGGCAGCTACGCCGCTCGCTGGAGCGTTGTCTCGGAGGACGGCCACGAGGAGGAGGGGCTGATCGCGTTCGCCGTCGGATCGGGCAACGCTGTCGCTCCACCGGCGCTCTCTCTCCACGGGACGGTCACCTGGCAGCGAGTGATCATGCGGCTGCTCTTCCTCCTCGGTGTCCTCGGCGCAGCCGGCGCTGCGTTCTTCGCGTTCGCCGCGCGCGGCGCGCTCCGAAACGACCGCCGTCTCCATCGTCGTGAAGCAGAGGTTCTTGGCATGTTCCTCGTGCTGGCCTTCCTCGGGAGCGACGCGCTCCTCCACGCCGCCGACACCGGCGGGACGCGGTTTGGCCACGTGATGACGTTCGCGACCGTCGTTGCGGGCGTCGGTGCCATCGCCGCCTGGGCATCGCGGCTCCTGCCTCGCCTTCGCGTCCTGGCAACACTTGCCGCCCTCGCGCTGCTGCCGTGCCCGACGCTGGCCGGACACGCCCTCGACGCGAGCCAGCCCCGGCTCCTCTCGATCACCTCCGACCTCCTGCACGTCGCCGGAGCCGCCGTGTGGATCGGTGGGCTCGCCGCGCTCGTCTGGGTCACACGCAGAACGCCGATGGTCGTACGCTCGGCGGCAGTCCGGCGCTTCTCGGCGATCGCCGTGCCGGCGGTTATCACCGCCGCCGCCGGTGGGGCCGCCCGCGCGCTCACGGAGCTCGCGTCGGTTCACCAGCTCTGGTCAACGGGCTACGGCCAGGCGCTGCTCGTCAAGTCCGGTCTCTTCGTGGCCTTGCTTGGGCTCGCCTTCGCCAACCGGGGGTTGGTCTCCCGGGGAGTGGGACGCCTCGCCACCGTCGAGCTCCTGCTCCTTGCCGTGGCCGTCACGACCGTCGGAGTCCTGACCGACCTCAAGCCGGGCCGCGGCGTCTCGATCGCTGCGACGGTGACGCCGTCAAACGTCCCGCCGCCGCCGCTCCATCCCGCTCGCGGTGCGTTCGTCGACGCAACGCAGGCAGGCCCCTACGCGGTCGCCATCGCGACCAAGGGACGTGTGGTGACAGTCACGGTCGTTGCGTCCGACGGCGGCGGCGCGCTCGGGGTCGACGTCTCGATCAACGGGAAGCGCCCCGAGGGCTGCGGCCGCGGGTGCTTCAGGGCGACGGTCTCGACTCGGCGGATCGGCGTTGTCGTCGCCGGAGTCGCCCACACGTTCGCTGTCCCTGCACACCCTCGCCCCGCAGCGGCTGCACTCCGCCGCGCGGCCCGCGTCTTCGACGCGTTGCGGTCGGTGACGATCGCCGAGGAGCTTCGGTCTGCTCCGGGCAAGGAGACCGACACGCTCTACCGCGAGGTCGCGCCCGACCGGCTCGCCTACCGGATCGTCAAGTCGGAGCAGGCGAACGTTGCGGGCATCGCAGCGGTCGCGATCGGCCACAGGCGCTGGACGCACAGGCCCGGCACGTCCGGCTGGGTCAAGACGTCGCAGCCCGAGCCACTCGACCTCCCGCACGCCTGGTGGAGCCCGTCCTCACGCAACGCATTCGTGACCAACGACGGCTCGATCACCTTCTTCGACCCGATCATTCCCGCCTGGTTCCGGATCCGAGTCGACGCTCGAACCGGCCGAGTGACGGAGCTCCGCATGGTCGCCGCGGCGCACTTCATGGTGCACCGCTACTCCGGGTTTGACTCGTCCGGCCCGATCTCGCCGCCGGTTGCCCGGTAGCTCTGCGCCTCGCGTTCCACAATCTCGAGGAAGCACGGCGCATCCTCGAACGCGGCGAGTCCTGCCGGCGCATCCCCGGGTCGCCGTGACGGACGGAGCCCTCGCGCCGTCGCAATCGCGCCAGCTGCGCCGAGGAGCCCTCCAAGAGCAAACGAGCGGAGCGGGCTGCGTCGACCGACCTCCCGGCCCCGCTGAGGCTCGTCCATGCGACCATCCTACGCATGCGGATCACAACCTTCGGCGATCTGATCCTTGACGTCATCGTCCACCTCGACGGGCCTCTCGTCGTCGACGACGACCGGCCGGCCGAGACGCTGGTCGGCGCCGGCGGGCAGGCCGCGAACACCGCGGCGTGGGCCGCAGCTGTTGGAGGGCACGCGCGGTTCGTCGGGAAGCGCGGCGCCGACCCGGCGGGCGAGCTTGCGGCGGGCGAGCTGCGGCGCCACGGAGTCGATGTCTGCGGCCCGATAGCCGGACGCAACGGCGTCGTCGTCTCGATCGCCGCGACCGGCGAGCGGTCGATGGCCTCCGACCGAGGATCAGCTCCCGACCTCGCCCCCGGCGAGCTCGAGGCAGCCTGGTTCGACTGTGACGTGCTTCACATCTCTGGCTACGCGCTCGCCCGCGAACCGATCGCGTCGGCAGCCCGACGTGCGGCAGGGCTGGCCCGAGAGCTGGACGCACGCGTGACGATCGATCTTTCGGCGTGGACTCTCATCGACGACGACTTCCGCGACCGCGTCCGGGCTCTCGCCCCTGATCTCGTCTTTGCGAACAAGGCGGAGTACGAGACCTTCGGCGACCTCTCGACGGAGTGGATCGTCAAGCGTGGGCCGGGGGGCGTGGTCGTCGCCGGTCACGCCTACCCCGCCATGCCGACGGACGTCGTCGACACGACGGGCGCCGGTGACGCGTTCGCGGCGGGGTACCTTGTCGGCGGCGTGACGACCGGACTCCAGACCGCGGCTCGGTGCTGCGCGAAGCTCGGAGCGATGCCGTGATCCGGATCGCAGCCGAGGTACGCGATGCGCTCGCCGACGGACGCGGTGTTGTCGCACTCGAGACGACGCTGATCGCCCACGGCTTCCCGCCCGGCGAGGGCGTCGAGGTGGGGCTCGGGTCGGAGGCCGCCGTCCGTGAGGCCGGCGCTGTGCCAGCGACGATCGGGGTGCTCGACGGAGAGATCGTCGTCGGCCTGACGAGCGACGAGCTCGACCGCTTTGACAGCTCCGCGCACAAGGCCGGGCCGCGCGACCTCGCGGCCGCAGCCGTCCAGCGCGCGCTTGCAGCAACGACAGTTGGAGGAACGCTTGCCGTCTGTCGCGCCACAGCGATCAGGATCATGGCAACCGGCGGGCTCGGCGGCGTCCACCGCGGCTGGCCCAACCCGCCCGACGTCTCTGCCGACCTCGACGCGCTCGCAACGACGAAGGCGCTCGTTGTCTCCTCCGGGGTCAAGTCGCTGCTCGACGTCCCGGCCACCTCGGAGCTGCTCGAGACCCTCGGCGTCCCTGTACTCGGCTACCGGACAGACACCCTCCCCCTGTTCTACTCGGCCGAGGGCGGGCCACCGGTCTCGGCGCGGGTCGACTCGCCCACCGAGACCGCCCGTGTCGCCGAGGCTCACTGGCAGCTCGGCGGCGGCGGACTCCTCGTCGGCCGACCACCCGACGAGAGCCTCGACGACGTGGAGCCGCTGATCGAGCGGGCGCTTGCCGAAGCTGCGACGGCTGGGATCCACGGCCAGGCCGTGACACCGTTCGTGCTTGGCTGGCTCCATCGCGAGAGCGGCGGCCGCACTCTTGTCGCAAACCGCGATCTCGTGCTCGGCAATGCCCGGCTCGCGGGTCAGATCGCTGCGGCAGCGGCCGCGGATTCGTAGCCGGGGACCTAGACCTGCCAGGCGCCGTCCGCCTGCACGAGCGTCCCGTCGGCGTAGAGCCGCTTGCCCAGCTCGCCGCGATCAACCGGATCCTCGCCGACCTCCCCCGACGCCGGGAAATGCCCGTCGCAGGGGTGCAGGAGCCCGCAGAAGAGCTCCAGAACGACGAAACCCCCGACCCCTTTTCGAAGGTCGAGGGTTCGTACGTGCAACATCTGATGGACCCAGACGGGCTCGAACCGTCGACCTTCTGGCTGCCAGCCAGACGCTCTCCCAGCTGAGCTATGGGCCCGGGAGACAGGGAAGTGTAGCTCCGAACTCCGACCCGTGAGATCGGTTGCGCGGAATGTCAGCCTGATCGGCGCTGGACGCGGCGTTGAGGAGAGCTTGCGACCGTCAGGCGACGACGGGCGGCGCTTCGGTGAGCGGCTCCGGGGTCTCCTGCGGAACGTCGCTCCACAGCTCCTCGAGCTTGTAGAACTCGCGTGCCTCCTCGGTGAACACGTGCAGCACGACGTCGAGGTAGTCGGCCACGATCCAGGTGCCTTCGGTGTCGCCGGCGATCGCGCGCGGAAGAAGCCCGTCGTCCTGCTTGAGCCGCTGATGCACCTCGTCAGAGATGCTCTTCGTCATGCGCGGGTTGTTGCCCGTACACACGATGAAGTAGTCCGTGTAGCTGCAGACGGGCTGCATGTCCAGGATGACAACGTCTCTTGCGAGCTTGTCCTGGGCGATTGCCGCGATCCGGAGGGCCTGTTCGTGAGAGGTCAAGCGGCTCAAAGTCTAGCCGCTACCCCGGCCGTAAAGCCCGTCGCGCTCGATGAGCGCCCAGACCGAAGCCGGAACGAGGTCATGGACGTCGTTGCCGCGGTCGAGCGCGGAGCGCAGATCGCGCGACGCAATGGCGTGCGGCTCGATCTCGAAGAAGCGCACACGCCCCGGCGTTGCAAGCCCGTCGAGGACGGCATCGAGGCGTTCCTCGGGGAAGCCCGGCCGCGTCGCGACGGCGATCTCGACCCGGCGC
This sequence comes from Actinomycetes bacterium, assembly GCA_037142875.1. GTDB lineage: Bacteria > Actinomycetota > Thermoleophilia > Gaiellales > Gaiellaceae > PALSA-600. The sequence goes on from JBAWZV010000004.1 coordinate 54,267, forward strand.
AGAACCTCATCGGGCTCCTTCCAGCTGCGCAGGTCGCAGAACTCGTCGGCGCCGAGCAGGAACGTCGCGTCCTCCCACTCGGGGTGCACGCGAAGCAGGTCGACGGTGCGGGGAAGCGGGTCGAGCACCACCTCGTCGTCCGGGAACGCCGCCTGTGCCAGAGCGAGGCGAACATCTGCCGGGGTGGCGATCGTCTTGTGCGCTGGCGCTGACGAGACGAGAACGACCAGAGAGTCGAGACCCAGCTCCTGCTTCGCGGTCGTTGCGAGGGCGAGATGGCCGTTGTGGGGCGGGTCGAACGCGCCGCCGAAGAGACCGATCACGGAACGTACTCGAGCGACTCGCCGCCGAGCTCGACCGTGACGCCGCGCTTGACGCCGATCGAACGAAGTGCCCGCTCGAGCTCCTCCTCGCTCGGTGGCGTTCCGACGACGCGGTAGCCATCCTGGGTGCGGAAGAGCGTCCAGGGACGAACCTTGGGCTGCGGCCGGTAGACGAGAAAGTCCGGAATCTCCCCCTCGGCGAGCTCCTCCTCGGGCTCCGGCACGAGCGTGAAGAGCCGACGTCGGAAGTCGGCGATCCCCTCACCGGTGGCGCACGAGAGACGGAAGATCGCGACGATCCGCGGATCCTCGACGGTGAACTCCGGCTCCGGCGCGATGTCGATCTTGTTCAGGACGACGATCTGGGGCAGCTCGTCAAGCCCAGCCCCGTACGCCGAGAGCTCGCCGTCGATCGTCTCCCACTGCGGCTGCGTCGGAAACGACGCGTCGATGACATGCACGAGCGTCCGGGCGCGTTCGAGGTGCGCGAGAAACTCATGCCCGAGCCCGATGCCCTCGCTCGCCCCTTCGATCAGCCCCGGGATGTCCGCGACGACCATCTGTCGGCCGTCGGACGCCTCGACCGTGCCGAGTACCGGCTGAAGGGTTGTGAAGGGATAGTTCGCGACCTTCGGCTTGGCGTTCGAGATCCGTGTGATCAACGACGACTTGCCGGCGTTCGGGAGCCCAACGAGCGCGGCGTCGGCGAGCAACTTGAGGTGCAGCTCGAGGTCCTTCTCGTCGCCCGGCATCCCGACCTCGGAGAAGCGTGGCACCTGACGCGTCGAGCTGACGAACCTGAGGTTGCCGCGGCCGCCGGGGCCGCCGCGGGCGATCACGATCCGCGCATCGGGACGATCGAGGTCAGCGATCAGCTCCTCGCCCTCGAACACCTGAGTCCCGACCGGAACGCCGATCTCGACGTCTTCCCCGTTCGCGCCGTGCTTGCGCGCGCCCCGGCCGTTGCCGCCCTTCGGCGCCGCGATCTCGTGCACCCGCTCGAGCCCCACAAGGTCACGAAGCGAGCGGTTGGCAAACAGCACGATGCTGCCGCCGTCGCCACCATCACCGCCGTCCGGGCCGCCCTTCGGGATGTACTTCTCGCGCCGGAACGAGAGCCCGCCGTCGCCACCACGACCCGCCTTCATATGCAGCTGCACACGGTCGCTGAACATCACCCTCCAACCAGGGTCTGCCGCGTCACGATGTGGCGGGACGAAAGAGGAATGCTAGGCGTCGACGACTGCGATGAAACGCCGCTCACCGCTGCGACGAAACTCAGCCTTGCCGTCGCGCATCGCGAAGATCGTGTCGTCCTTGCCGATTCCCGTGCCCGGGCCGGGACGGAACCGCGTGCCACGCTGGCGAACGATGATCTGGCCGGTCTTGACATCCTGGCCACCGAAGATCTTGACGCCGAGAAACTGAGGATTCGAGTCGCGACCGTTCTTTGAAGAACCCAGGCCTTTCTTATGTGCCATTAGGCGTCTCCCTCCTTCGCGAGTGCCGTCTCGAGAGCGGCGGTCGCGCCCTTACGCGCGGCGTTCGCCTGCTCATAGGCGAGTGCAGCCTCAAGCTGCTCCTTGCCCCAACCAGCGGCTGCAGCGGCGACCTCGCCGACCTTCAGGTCGGAGTAGCCGTCGGGCAGGCCCGGAGTCGCAGCCGCGACGGACTCGGCGGCGGCCTCCTTCGGTGCAGCCTCGGCCTTCGTAGCGGCGGTCTTCGCAGCTGCGCGCTTGGCGCCACCGAACGAGACCTCGATCTCGGTCACCGCGGCACGGAAGCCGTTGTGGCGCTTGTAGCCGGTGCGCTTGCGGTACTTCCCGATCCGGATCTTGGGGCCTCGGCCGTGGCCGAGCACCGTCACCGTCACCTTGGCTTCACCGAGCAGGACGTCGGGCGAGAAGGTCTGACCCTCCTCGACATGCACGCGATCGACAACGAGAGTCTCGCCGTCGCGGACGCGATGCTGCTTGTTACCGACTCGGATGATTGCGTATTCCATGGGCTAGGTGAACACGGGCAGGGGCCCGCGAGGATACAAGTGTACCGATCAGCCCTCGGACGCGTCTAGGTTCCACTCACTCATGGGCGTGTAGCTCCAATCGTCAGTGGATTCCCGGGTGGTTGCGTCGTCACTTTCGAGCTTCTTTGCAGGGGTAGGAGCGCGCTTGGCGGGCTTGCGCGCAGGCCTGGCGGGTGCCGCCGGAACCTCGTCGGCAGACGCCGCCACGGGAGCCGCAACCTCGGCGACGGCGACCTCGGTCGCCTCCACGTCGGTACCCGCATCGTCGGAGACCTCGCCGTCGACTGCTGAGACAGCAGCTCTCGGCTTGCGGTTACGACCGCCACGGGAGCCTCTCCGCGTCTGCTTTCTCGCGGCTGGAGCGGTACCGTCTCCGTCGCCCTCGGCATCGCCGATCTCGCGACCGGGCATGTGAATGACCGGGCCGGCGGGAGCCTCACTCTCGCCGTCGCTCTCGCCGTTCCGAGCAGGGACAGCCACAGGAGCCGTGGAGTCTGAGGTATCACCCTCGGCATCTGACTCGCCATCGACGGCGACGCCCGCCGGCTTGCGCTTGCGGTTTCGCCCTCCACGAGTGCCACGACGTGTCCGCTTCTTCGGAACGACAGCCTCGCCGTCGACCTCAACACCGTCCGCGGCCTCGACCTCCTCACCGTCGGCCTCCTCGGCAGCTGCTGCCGCCGTGGCGGCAGCAGGGCGACGGGGACGTCGCGGCTTCGGCGCCGGAGTCTCTCCGTCGGCGACCGCGCCGTCCTCGGCGGCCGCCTCGGCCGGCTGGCGAGGCGTCGACGACCTGCGCGAGGCAGGACGCCTCGCCGGGGCGGCGACGTCCGCTGCCGCGTCCTCAGACACGGCCTCGACGACGTCCAGATCGTCGTCCGCGGCGAGCCCAGCCGCCTCCTGCACCCCGTCAGCGGCCTTCTTGACCGCACGACGAGCAGGACGCGTCGGGCGCTCGGCCTCGGCCTCGGCAGTGATCGGCGAGTCGATGCGCGCGCCCGGATCGACGACGTCGGCATAGGCGACACCATCCATGACGGCACAGATCCGAACACGAACCTTCTTCCCGACGAGCTTTGCCGCCGAGTCAATCACGACGTCGAAGCTCTTGATCTTGGCAGCTCCCGCGCGGGGGTCGTGGAGACCGATCTCACCGAGCTTGACCTCGTACTCCTGACCAACCTCGATCGGGGCGACCGGCTGCTGATTCTCGATGCCACCCTGACCAACCACCCGGAAGTGGTCGAGATGGACGTCCGGAACCGGAACGAAGAAGAACCGGCGCTTCGTGATCTCCTCGAGCTCGATCAGCCGCGAGGCAGCAGGACCGATCAGGAGCGCAGCGACCTTTGCGCTGAGCTCGACCTTGAAGGCCTTCGCCCGCGACCCCGGCGTGACGAGCGCGCGGAGCTTGCGCTCGATCTCGACAGCGGTCGTGCTCTCCGAGACGATGATCCCGTCGCCGTCGCAGGTCGGGCACTTGCGGGTCATGACCTCGCGGGGGCCGTCGGTGACGTTCTGGCGCGTCATCTCGACGAGACCGAGCGGCGAGATCTCAACGACGTAGGTCTTCGTGCGGTCGCGCTCGAGCTCCGTGCGGAGTGCCTCCTCGACCTGGGCCCGGTTCTTCGGGTTCGCCATGTCGATGAAGTCGATGACGATGATCCCGCCGACGTCGCGCAGCCGGAGCTGACGGACGACCTCCTTGACGGCCTCGAGGTTGTTCTTCGTGATCGTGTCCTCGAGACGACCGGCACCCTGCTGCTTCGAGCGCGAGCCGACGAAGCGGCCGGTGTTGACGTCGATGACGGTGAACGCCTCGGCGTAGTCGAACACGAGGTAGCCACCCGACGGCAGGTCGACGCGGCGGCTCAACGTCGAGCGGATCTCCTGTTCGACACCGAACGACTCCAGGAGCGGCTCTCGTTCCTTGTACCGGGTGACGCGATCGACCATGTGCGGCGAGGTCTTCTTGAGGTAGCCGACGATCCGCTTGTAGGTGCGGTCGTGGTCAACGAGGAGACGCTCGAAGTCGCCTGTGAAGAGGTCACGCGTGACACGCAGCGGCAGCTCGGCCTCCTGGTAGACGAGCGCCGGGGCCTGGGTCTTCTTTGCGCGGGTCTCGATCGTCTCCCAGAGACGGATCAGGAAGTCGAGGTCGCGCGCGACATCCTCGGCGGACGCACCCTCGGCAGCTGTCCGCACGATCACGCCGCCGTCCTTCGGGGCGATCTCCTTGACGATCGTCTTCAGCCGGTTGCGCTCGTCGTCCTCGAGCCGACGCGAGACGCCGAGCCCGTCACCGTGCGGGACGTACACGACGAAACGGCCAGGGAGCGAGATCTCGGTCGTGAGCCGCGCGCCCTTCGTCTTCATCGGGTCCTTGACGGCCTGAACGAGGATCGTCTGACCCTTCTGGATCAGATCCTGAATCTTGCGGGCGCCACGGCGTCCCTCGAGCTCCGGGCCGACGATCTCGTCGACGTAGAGGAAGCCGTTCTTCTCGAGACCGATCTCGACGAAGGCGGCCTCCATCCCGGGCAGGACGTTGTCGACCGTCCCGAGGTAGACGTTGCCGGCGATCGAGCGATGCTCAGGCCGCTCGAGATAGACCTCGGCGACGACGTCGTCCTCGAGGATGGCGACGCGCTTCTCGCCCGCATCGACAGAGATCAGCAACTCGCGCTTCGCGTTCGGAAGCGGCGCCCGGCGCGGCGGCTGGCGGCGCGGAGTCCGGCTGCGATCGCTCCGCTCCGACCGCTCCCGCGGCTTGCGTTCTCCTCGCTTGCGCTCGGGCTGCTCCTTCGCAGGCTTCTCGACCGACGGCGCGACGGCGTCGTTCTCGTCGGCGGTGTCCTCCGCTCCGTCCGCGGTCGCAGCGCCTGCTCCGGCACCGGCCGGACGCTTCGACCGACCACGGCCACCACGGTTGCCGCGGCGGCGCTTTCTCGGGGCGGTGCTTGTCGGTTGACCCTCTGCGTCCGAGCCTGGCTCGGACGATGTCACCTCGGTCGACGGAACGGCGACCGGTGCGACGACGATCGGTGGATCAGGCTCTACAACTTGGGTGGCGGCCGTAGACGGCGCCAGCTCGTCCCCCGCCTTGTGGCGGCGGAACCAGGTACGTGGCAACAGAAAGCTCCTTCATGGGTTGCGCGCGCAGCCGCACATTGTGTGGGCGCGCGTCATGGATGGACGATGAAAGCCTTGGCATGGCCTGCCCCAACAGTAGCAACGCGCCTCAGGCGGCTTCGATCGCGGTCTCGATCCGCGCCCGCCGGGCACGAACCGTCCGCACGCGCTGCTGGAGACGCGACCAGGCCCACGGCTCGATCTCGGCGTACCGGGTGCCGGTCTGGCCCTTCGTCGCGTCTGCATATTCGAACCAGGCATCGGCCTCTTCGATCAGCAGTAGTTCAAGCATCTCTGCGTTTCCTTCCAACGGCATCTGGGGATACCTCCGTCGAGTTGCGTAGAGATTAGGACCCGGACCGGACGGACTCGAATCGGCGGCGTGCCGCCTCACCGATCGCGCGCGTTCCGCCGTACGCAACCGCGCCCTTCGCAGCCCACCCGGCGGCAGGCACCAGGTCGAGCAGCTCCCGTGCGATCGCCCGCAGACCCAGCCCGGCTCCGACCACCGACGCGAGCTCGGCCACCGGGATTGCCTCCGTGTCCCGTCCAGAGGCGAGCGCGATCCGGAGCACGAGCCGTGCCTCGTTGAGGGTCAGCACGGGCATGTCGACACCCGGGACGAACACGGCCACAGCGATAACAGCGTTGCGCCGTGCGCACCGCCGGATCAGCTCGTCGATCACCTGTTCGCGGAGCACCGGGAGGCAAGCCGCGAGAGCCGCACCGCGTTCGCCGAGAGCCGCTGCGACGACGCGTGCGATCTCGTCGATCGGAAAGCCGGAGCCCGGCGCGAGCGTGACGATCCGCGTGTCCAGGACGTACGGCAGGCTCTCGCCCTCCGTGATACCGATCACCGGGACACGTGCCCGTTCGGCCGCCCGCAGCACAGCGACGTCGGGCGGCCCGATCCAGATCAGCGCAGCAGCCCCCTCGGGCGCACTCCCCTCCAGAACGGCCGCGGTGTCACCGCCCGCGCGAAGCTCACGTGCGAGCAGGGGGACGAGGTCGCGCGCACCGGCCACGAGCAGCGGCCGCCGATCGCGTGCCCCCGCCTTGCCCTCGTTCAGCACGCCGCGGATCTGAATCGCGGCGACCTTCGCCTTGCCGAGCCTCACGCCCGCCGCCTCCCGCCACGCACACGGACTGCCTGGAGAATCCCCATCGCCGTCAGGTTGCTGATCATCGACGATCCGCCAACGGAGACGAACGGCAACGGGATGCCCGTGATCGGAGCGATCCCGATCGTCATCCCGACGTTCACGAAAGCCTGAAAGAGGAACGCAAAGACGATCCCGGCCGCGACGATTGCGCTGTAGAAGTCGGCAGCTCCGGCGACGATCTTCAGGCCGCGCCACACGATCAGGAGGTAGAGGAGCAACAGCGCCCCCGCTCCGAAGAACCCTCGCTGCTCGGCCAGCGAGGCAAACGCAAAGTCCGTCGCGTGCTCTGGCAGGTAGTCAAGACGTGTCTGGGTCGCCCCCGCAACACCGCGGCCCCGCAGCCCGCCGGCCCCCACGGTAGTGATCGACTGGTTGATGTTGTACGTCGCGCCGGTCGGGTCGGAGTCAGGATGGGTGAAGCCGGTGAGTCGGGCCGTCTGGTAGGGCTTGAGCACGTTGACGCCGACAGCGGGCAGCCACCACAGCACGGCCAGAACCACGAGCAGTGCGAGTCCCCCGATCGCTCCCAGGTGCGCCCAGCGGATACCCGAGACGAACAACACCGAGGCAAGAACAGCCGAGTACACAAGCGCGGTACCAATATCCGGCTGGAGGAACACGAGGCCGATCGGCACAGCAGCAACGGCGATCGTGCCGAGCGCAACGCCGAGCTCGCTGACGCGCTTCGCTCGGTTGGCGAGGAACGAGGCGAGAAAGAGCGCCAGCAGCACCTTCCCGAACTCCGACGGCTGGAACGTGAACGACCCGAGCGTCACCCACCGCCGGGAGCCGCGGGTTGCGGCACCGAAGACGAGCACGAGCGCCATCACACCGACGAGCCCGACGAACATCGCGCGGGCGGCACGCCGGTAGAGCCCCGGATCGATCAGCGTCGTCGTCACGAGCATCACGACACCGGCCGCCGCGTACAGCGCCTGGCGGCTCGCAGCGCTCCCGCCGGGATCGTTGCGGGTGATCCCGCCGATCGCCCAAAGCCCGTAGGTAACAGCGAGCCCGACCGCCCCGAGCAGCACCCAGTCCACGCGGCGGAGCAGGCCGAGCCGGCCGGCCGCGTTGACCCGCCCGTTTTGCCGCAGCCCACGCGAGCGGCGGTCGACTGCCTCTATCGTCATGCGCGCACCATCAGTCGGATGGCCTCGTAACGATCACGTCGGGCCTGTGGACCTTGAAGTACGCCTTGAACACCTGGAGGGCGGCCGGGGCTGCCGAGACGCCGCCGTGTCCGCCGTTCTCGATCACGGCGCAGACGACGATCGATGCGCTGCCGGTCGGGCCGTACCCGCACCACCACGCCTGGTTGAGCTTGACGGGATGGGGGTACCCGGAGAGCGTGACGAGCTTCTCGGCGGTGCCGGTCTTGCCGGCAATCGAGATCGGGAAGGTCCCGAAGACGCCGGACGATGTGCCGTACTTCGAGTGCGTCGCGTCGTAGAGGCCCGTCTGCACGACCTGGAGCGCGGCCGGGTCGACGCCGCTCGGCGTGGGCGGCTGGGCACCGAACTGCCGCAGAATCTGCGGGGCGCGCGGATCGCTCGATGCCTGCTCGACATCCTCGACGATGTGCGGCTTGACGAGTTGGCCACCGTTGGCAATCAGGGCGTAGAAGCGCGCCATCTGGATCGGCGTCACGTTCACGTCACCCTGGCCGATCGCGAGCTGGATCGAGTAGCCCGGCTTCCAGATCCGGTCGATCTCGGTGAACGGGCGTCCCTCGAACGTCTTACGCCGCCACTCCGGCGTCGGGACGAGTCCGGCGGTCTCAGGGCCGATGTCGAGCCCCGTCGACGTACCGAAACCGAACCGTGCAGCCCATGCCTGAAGCGCATGCCCCTGGCTCGCGGGCAGCTTGTAGAAGTCGAGACCGACGCGGTAGAAGTACGTGTCGCACGACTCCGCGAGCGCCTGGGGAAGCTCCATCCACTGGTACACGCTCGTATCCCAGTTCTTGAACACCTGCCCGTAGGCGCTGAACGACCCCGAGCAGAGCAGCGACTGGTTCGGCTGGATGATGTGCTCCTCGAGCGCCGCAAGCGCTGTGACGGGCTTCCAGACTGACCCGGGAGGGTAGGTGACGTCGAGCGCGCGGTCGAGACCTGGGTAGTTGTGGTGCGCGGCGACGGCTGCGTCCTGGAGTTCCGCAAGCTTGTGGGGGTCGCGGCTGACGTAGACGGACGGCTTGTACGTCGGGTAGGAGGCGAGCGCGAGGACGGCCCCGCTGCGCGGGTCAAGCGCGACGATCGCCCCACCGTCGGCCGCGAGCTGCCCGTCGGAGTGGGCGACCTTGATGCCATAGCGCAGCGCGCGCTCTGCCGCCCGCTGGACGTTCACATCGAACGTCAGGCGAATCGTGTTGCCCGGCTGTGGCAGCACCGTCGTCGTGACCGAGCTCGTCGGGCGGCCGCGCGAGTCGACGGTCAGCTGCGCCTTGCCAGGATGACCGCGGAGGTAGCGATCGAACGAGAGCTCGACACCCGCCTGCCCGACGATGTCGCCGAGCCCGTAGCCGTACTTCCGCCCCGCCTTCAGCTGCTGCTCGGTGATCTCACCGACGTAGCCGACGACGTGCGCCGCGAGCGACTGGAACGGGTACTTCCGCAGGTAGCTGTCGGCGAGCTGCACGCCCGGGTACTGGAGACGATGCTCCTCGAAGTACGAGATCTGGTCGTCGTGGAGGGCCCGTCGAATCACGAGCGGGGTCAGCGGATCGCCCTGGTGCGAGTGCATGGCCGAGAGGATGTCCGTCATCGGCACCGACACGACCGACGCGATCGACTGCAGCTCGCGACGCTCGGCCGGCCAGCTCTTCGGCAGGTCGGCAGGCCACAGCTCGAGGCTCGTCCCGAGCACGTTCGTGACGATGTGATGCCCGGCCGCATCGACGACCTGCCCCCGAGGTGCGTCGAGGAGGATCGTGCGGGCGCGGTTGCCGTTCGCCTGCGCCCGGTAGTGCGTGCCGGAGAGAACCTGGAGCGCCCAGAGGCGCAGGAACAGCACCGCGAACACGGTCAGTGCGAGCGCGCCGAGGATCGCGATGCGAAGCGCCACCTGCGGCGTGAGGCGGTACGGCTCCTCGACGCGCGGGTCGGACGGCAGAAACCGACGTGACCGCCGCTGCGGGCTAGCCAAGGACGCGAACCTCATGCACGCGATCGCCGGGCTCACTCGGAGGGAACGCGCGGCGCACGAGGGCGTAGACCGGAAGCGTCAGAACCAGGTTGAGGAGCGCCGCGAAGGGGAGACCTGCGAGCACATGCCCGGCCGGCGCCGAGTCGCCGAGCACGAAGCGCAACGCGAGCACGCCGAGCGTGTAGGCCACGGTCACCACGCCGACCGAGGTGTACGGGGCGTGGAAGCGGTCGAACGCGGTCGTCTCGCCGTAGCGCCCGATCCAGAACCCGGCCAGCGTGAGCAGGAGCGAGCTCGACCCGAGCGTGTCGAGGTTGACCGTGTCGATCAGGAGGCCGGTTCCAAACCCGGCGAACGCCCCGAAGACCGCCCCCCGAAGCAGCGCAAGCGAGAGCAGCACAACGAGCACCAGATCGGCGCTCCCGCCAAACGGGTGGTACGGGGCAAACAGAGCCGACTGGACAAGCACTGCGACAAACAGGAGCAGCGCCGCCTTGATCGGATCTGACCTCATCGTCCGGCTGGCGTCGGCTTCGGAATCAGCACCAGCACCGACTGGAGCGACGAGAAGTCGACGAAGGGCTCGACCTGGATGTCCTTGAAGATCTCGGTATCGCTCTGGTTCACGCTCGTTACCACGCCGATCAGGATGTTCCGCGGGTAGAGCGACGGCAGCTTTCCGTTCCCCGGCGACCCCGCCGTGATGATCGTGTCGCCGTAGGAGACCTTCTTGTCCTTCGTGACACGATCGAAGACGAGGGAGTCGACTGCGCTGCCATGATCGACGATCCCGATCGCCGACTGGCTGATCTCATCGACTGCCCGAACAGCGCTGTCGGGGTCGGTGATCAGCGTCACGCGCGACTGGCTCGCGAACACCTTCGTCACCTGCCCGACCAGACCGCGGTTGGTGACGACGATGTCCTGCAGGGCGATCCCGCGATCCCGGCCAGCAGCGATCGTGACACTCTGGTTGAAGTCGGACGGGCTTGTCAGCACCTGAGCCGCTACCCAGTCGTAGTCCTGTGGGAAGCTCGGGGAGTTCGCGTAGCGCAGAAGCTTCTGCAGCCGGATGTTCTGCTCGACCGCACCCTCCTGGCGCGCGACGAGCTGGCGCAGTTGCTCGACCTCGCGCGTCAGCTTCCGGTTCTGCGCCTTCGCGTCGAAGAGCCCCCTGGCCCAGCCGGCACCGTCGCGGAACGGGCGTGCGACGCGCGTCGCGACGATCTCGAACGGCCGCAGCGCGGAGGCGCCGTAGCTCTGGGCCGAGTCGAGCGCGCTCGATCGGAACGAGATCGTGATCAGGACGAGGGACGCCATGACCAGCGTCAGGATGACGAGCCTGCGCCGAAGAGCGCTCGAACGGTTCTGGGAGTTGCCGGGTGCGGCGGCGGAGGAGCCCAGGACCGCGAGACGGACGGTCCGGTTACGAGGCACGGGACGGTGAGTCTAGCTGCGCAGCGCGCCGGAGGATAGCGCCGTCAGCGACGGCCGTTGCGGGAGCGGCCGCGGGCATGTGCACGAGCGCTGTTGCGCAACGCAGGGATCTCGTCGAGCGCCCGACCGGACCCGACGGCGACGCAGGTGAGCGGCGACTCGGCGAGGTGCGTCGGCATGTGGGTCTCCTGCCGAAGGCGCTCGGCGAGTCCCTGGAGCAGCGCCCCGCCGCCGGCGAGCACGATGCCACGATCCATGATGTCCGCGGCAAGCTCGGGCGGGGTCTTGTCGAGGGTCGACTTGATCGCATCGATGATCCGCGCGACGGGCTCCTCGAGCGCGCGGCGGATCTCCTCGCTCGAGAGGATCACGGTCTTCGGCAGGCCGGTGAGCAGGTCGCGTCCGCGAACCTCGGCCTGTACCTCCTCGCCGAGCGGGTGAGCCGAGCCCACCTCGAGCTTGATCTCCTCCGCGGTCTGCTGGCCGATCAGGAGCTTGTAGTCCCGCTTGATGTGGTTGATGATCGCCTCGTCCATCTCGTCGCCGCCCACGCGGAGCGACTGCGAGACGACGATCCCGCCGAGCGAGATCACTGCGACCTCGGTCGTGCCACCGCCGATGTCGACGATCATGTTGCCGGTCGGCTCTGCGACAGGGAGCCCGGCGCCGATCGCAGCGGCCAACGGCTCCTCGATCAGATACGCCTCACGCGCACCGGCCGAGAGCGTCGCCTCTTCGACTGCGCGCCTCTCGACCCCGGTGACCCCTGACGGCACGCAGACGACGACCCGCGGATGGGCGAACCGGTGCTGGTGGACCTTCTGGATGAAGTGGCGGAGCATCTGCTCGGTGACATCAAAGTCGGCGATGACGCCGTCCTTGAGCGGCCGAATAGCGCTGATCGTTCCAGGCGTCCGGCCGAGCATCCGCTTGGCCTCGAGCCCGACGGCGTAGACCTCACCGGTCGTCTGCTCAATCGCGACGACGGACGGCTCGCTGAGCACGATCCCTCGCCCACGCACGTAGACGAGCGTGTTGGCGGTGCCGAGGTCGATTGCCATGTCCCGGCCGCCGAACCCCGTGAGGTAGTTGAAGATGCCCATGACTGCCCGGTGGCCACTCTACCTTGAGGGCCGCGAACGGCCCAGGGGCGTCTGCCGTCGGTCAGCCGAAGCCGTAGGAGCCCGGGCAGCGCTCTGCGAGCAGGCGCACAAGCAGCGCGGCCGGGAGACCCACGACGTTGAGATAGTCGCCCTCGATCCGCTCGACAAGGCTTCCGCCGAGACCCTGGATCGCGTACGCGCCGGCGCGCCCCTCCCACTCCCCTATCGCGAGGTAGCGCTCGATGTCGTGTGGGGCGAGCGTCCGGAACGTGACGGCCGTCGTCTCGCTATGAAGTTCCTCCCAGTCCGCTCCGCGCAGGCAGAGGCCCGAGACGACCTCGTGGGTGCGCCCGGAGAGCGCGCGAAGCATCCGCTCGGCATCCGCATGGTCACGCGGCTTGCCGATCGTCTCGCCACGACACAAGACGACCGTGTCGACGCCGAGAACAACCCGGCCGTGCCCGTCGATCGAGCGGGCCTTCCCGGCCGCGTGGTCGAGCGGATCGCCGCCGTCTTCCTCCTCGAACGGGGGGGCGACTGCCTCGAAGGAGATCCGGAGCTGATCGAGGATCGCGCGTCGCTGCGGCGAGGTCGAGGCGAGGACGAGGGTCTCGCTCATCGTCATGCCCGCGTCAGGTCGTCGTCGTGGGCGCGCGGCCCGCTGAACGTCGTGTGTGAGTGTGTCCGAGGGTCGCGGTTGAAACCCGCGGCCTCAGACCAACCCATCAGGGAAGAACAGGGCGAGCTCGTGCTTTGCGCTCTCCTCGGAGTCCGAGCCGTGGATGACGTTCTCGGACATCTCGAGCGCAAGATCGCCACGGATCGTGCCGGGCGCAGAGTTCGAGGGGTTGGTCGCGCCCATCATGGTGCGCACCACCGTGATCGCCGACTCGCCTTCGAGCGCGAGAGCGAGCACCGGGCCCGAGGTGATGAACGCAACGAGCTCGCCGAAGAACGGCTTGTCCTCGTGCTCGGCGTAGTGCTGCGCCGCGAGGGAGCGGCTGATCTTCTGAAGCTTCGCCCCGCGAAGGACAAAACCGCGTCGCTCGAAGCGCGCGACGATGTCGCCGCAGAGCCCGCGGCGGACCGCGTCGGGCTTACAGAGGACGAGTGTGCATTCGACGGCCATTGGGCCGCGGAGATTACCCGGAAGCGCGGGTTCGCCGCCGGGGAGCCGTCGTCGACGGCTTCCGAGGGGTCGGAGCGCGCGCAGCTGGCTGGTCGGGTGTCACAGGGGTCTCGCAGTACGGGCAGAGCTGCCACGCCTCCTCAAGCGGCTTCTTGCATGAGGCGCACGCATGGCGGAGCTTCGCCGCGCACACAGGACAGGCGAGAAAGTCCGAGTCGACGGCACAGCCGCAGACCGCGCAGACGCCGTGGTGGCCGCTGATGCTCCCCTCGATCGCCTTGATCTCGAGCTCACGCTCGCGAATGTCGTCGAGGTACTCGGGCGGGCGGAAGAGCATGTAGACGAGCGGCCCGAGGAACGGTGGAATCGCCGCAACTATCGTCGAGAGCCGGATCAGGCGCGGGTCGGTGAGGCGTCGTTGTGCGTCCTTGCGCGCCCAGTACACCGTCCCGATCCAGCACGAGGAGACAAACAGGACGAACAGCAGCCGGATCACGTCCCAGGCGAGGGAGTGAAAGAACGCGTGGATGCCGCCGAAGAAGCTCCCGGTCACAGCAGCACGTTCCCTAGCACCCAGCCAGCGAGGAACGCCAGCCCGACAAAGAGGACGAGCAGGGCGCCTGCAAAGAGAAAGACGGTGAGGCGGTCACGGGCGCCGGAGATGGTACGGGTTCTAGGCATCATCCGAAAGCTCCGCAAGGAGATAGAGGGATCCCGTCACGAGCACGGCTCCTTCCGGCCCGGCGAGCGTCCGGGCACGAACGAGCGCCGACGCCGGATCCGAGACCGCCTCGGTGGCTGCGAAGTGGGCGGCCGCTCTCGCAGCGAGGTCAGCCGCCGGGATCGTCCGAGAGTTCGTCGAGCGCGTCGCGATCATCGTGTCTCCGGCCTCCGAGAGAGCGGCCAGCATCGCCTCCGCATCCTTATCGCCGAGGATCGAAGCAACGACGACGTAGCGACGAGCCGGCAGATGGGACAGCAGGTAGCGAACGCCCGCGAGGTTGTGCGCCCCGTCCCAGATCTCGAGGGGCCGCTCCGCTCGTTGTTCCAACCGCCCGGGAACCGACAGGCCACGTGCCGCCGTGTCATCGACGGGGTGACCGAGGTAGGCCTCCGCCGCAGCGACAGCGAGGCCGAGGTTCGAGCCGGGCGCGCGCTCGATGCGTCCCGCGCCCGCGGCGCCCGCAACCGACTCCCACTCCGCCTCACCGAGGATCACGGTAGATCCCGGAGCGACGACCGCAAGCTTCTCGACGGCGATCGCCTCGCGCGTGTCCCCGAGGATGTCTGTGTGCTCGAGGGCGACGTTCGTGAGGACGACGACGGCCGCCCCGAGGACGTTCGTCGCGTCGTGGCGACCGCCGAGCCCCGCCTCGACGACCGCGACGTCGACGCCGGACGCCGCAAACTCGGTGAGGGCAGCGGCGATGAGCACCTCGAACTGCGTTGCTCCCTGGGCGACGGGGCGGACTCGTGCGAGCGCTCGCTCCAGGTCGGCTGGGCGCCCGTCGATCTGGATCCGCTCGCCCCAGGAGCGGACGTGAGGTGAGATGGTGGCGCCGACGCGGAGCCCCTCCGCCTCGAGCAGCGCGGCAGTCATCAATGTCGTGGAGGTCTTCCCGTTCGTCCCGACGACGTGGACGGCGCCGTACCGCCGCTGCGGCTCGCCGAGATCGGCGAGGAGCACTTGCATGCGTCCAAGACCGAACTCCTCGGGCCACGGTGAGAGGGTCGCGAGCCAGTCGATCGCTGAGCCAGCGTCGGTCACGGGGACGAAAGGGTCACAGATACGAGGTATGCGAGGGAGCTCGTACGGATGTCAGCTACCGGTGAGTGCCGCCAACTCGCGCCGGTAGCGCTCGAGCTTCTCACGCTCGGCATCGACCACGGCCGCAGGCGCGCTCCCGACGAACTTGTCGTTCGCCAGCATGCCCTCGCAGCGCTTGATCTCCATCTGGAGCCGCTCGATCTCCGCGTCGGCGTTGCCGGAGGCCTTGACGCGTTCCGGCTTGACGACGGCGTCGAAGATGCGCTTCTCGTCGCCGTCGAGCGGCACGACGACTCCGCTACGACGAAACGTGACTGCAGCCTCCTGGACACGCTCAAGCGCGTCGGCCCCGGCGACCGGAACGCTGTCTGACTCGGGCCAGGGCCCCAGGATCAGGCGGGTCGTGTGGAACTGCACCCAGATCTCCTCGGTGACGTGCGGCAGAACAGGGTGCAGGAGCGAGAGCAGCTGCTCGAGCGCCGCGAGAGCGGTTGCGACTGCCCCCTCCTCGCGGTCGTAGAGGCGGGGCTTAATGGCCTCGGCGTACCAGTCACAGAAGTCGTCGAAGGTGAGGTGGTAGAGGGAGTCGGCGACGTGCGCGAAGTCGAACACCGGCAGCAACGCATCGATCTCGGCGCGGGTCTCGTCGAGGCGTCCGACGATCCAGCGCTCCTCGAGCGACTCGGGACGGAGCTCCGGGGTCACCCCCTCGGCGTTCTGAAGGATGAGCCGCGAGACGTTCCAGAGCTTGTTCGCGAGCTTGCCGCCCTCCTCGATCGCGCCCCAGCTGAAGCGGACGTCCTGCGTCGAGGAGATCTTGAGGAGGCCGTAGCGGACGGCATCCGCCCCGTGCTTGTCGATCGCCTCGAGCGGGTCGATGCCGGTACCGAGGCTCTTCGACATCCGTCGGCCGTCCACGGCAAGAACGGTCGAGTTGATGATCACGTCAGTGAACGGGATCTCACCGGCAAGAAAGAGGCCGGAGAAGATCATGCGGTTCTCCCAGAGGCGGATGATCTCGCGGGCCGTGACGTTGACGTTGCCCGGGTAGTACCGGTCGAGCTCGGGTGCCGCATTCGGCCAGCCGAGCGTCGCGATCGGCCAGAGTGCCGAGGAGAACCACGTATCGAGCACATCCGTCTCACGGACGAGATCCGCGGAGCCGCACTCGGTACACGCGGCGGGTGCTGGCCACTCGCAGGTCTGATGGCCATCGGGACACGTCCAGATCGGGATCTGATGTCCCCACCAGAGCTGCCGCGAGACGCACCAGTCGGGCGCGCTCTCGAGCGACTCGATCGCGAAGCGATGCTGGCTCTCGGGGTGGTAGCGCACCTCCCGAGCCTCGAGGGCCGCAATCGCGGGAGCAGCGAGCTCGTCCATGCGGCACCACCACTGCGGTGAGATGAGCGGCTCGATCCGGGAGTGGCAACGCTCGCACGTGCCGACGGCGTGCCGCAGGCTCTCGCGCTTCTCGAGCTGGTCGTGCTCCTTCAACCAGGAAACGACCCGCTCGTCGGCCTCGCGCTGGTCGAGCCCCTCGAACCCCTCGGCGGTCATCTTCCCGTCGGGGCCGACAACCGTGATCGTCTCGAGCGAGTGGTCGCGGCCGATCTCGAAGTCGAGCGGGTCATGTCCCGGCGTGATCTTGAGCGCCCCGGAGCCGAAGTCGAGCTCGACGCGCGTGTCGGCGATCACAGGAACGCGACGACCGACGACCGGGACGACCACCTCCTTGCCGATTGCATCGCGGTAGCGCGGATCGTCGGGATGGACGGCGACAGCGACATCCGCGAGGATCGTCGCGGGACGCACGGTTGCGATCGTGATCCAGCCGGAGCCGTCAGCGAACGGGTAGCGGACGTAGGTGAGCGCATCGTCCATGTCGACGTGCTCGACCTCGAGGTCGGAGATCGCTGTCTGATGGTGCGGGCACCAGTTGACGATGCGGTTGGCGCGGTAGATCCACCCTGCGTCCCAGAGCCGCACGAAGTAGGTCATGACCGAGTCGACGTAGCCATCGTCCATCGTGAAGCGCTCGCGCGAGTAGTCGAGCGACGAGCCGAGCCGGCGGAACTGGCCCATGATCACGCGGCCGGTTCTGTCGAGCCACTGCCACGTCCGCTCGAGGAACGCCTCACGGCCGATCTCCTGGCGCGATGTCCCCTCGGCGATCAACTGCTTCTCGACGACGTTCTGCGTCGAGATGCCCGCGTGGTCGTAGCCGGGCTGCCAGAGCGTGTCGAACCCGCGCATCCGATGCCAGCGGACGAGGCAGTCCTGCATCGACCCGTTCAGAGCGTGCCCCATGTGGAGCTCGCCGGTGACGTTCGGCGGTGGGACGCAGATCACGAACGTCTCGTCGCGACGAGCGCCTGCACCGGCCTTGTAGAGGCCTTCGGCCTCCCAGGTGCGCTGCCAGCGCTCCTCGACACCGCGCGGGTCGTAACGGGGCTCCATCATCGGAGAGCCAATCTACCGGGGCGCGAAACGGCCCCGCCCGGGCTGGCTACGCGGACTCTTCGGCCAGCTCGTCGGCGTCGTCAAGCCCGGCGCCGGCCGAGGTGACGAGCGTCGGCTTCAGACCACGCTCGATCGTCTCCTTCGTGATCACGCACTTGGAGACGTCCTTGCGGGACGGCAGCTCGAACATCACGTCGAGGAGGGCGTTCTCGATGATCGAGCGCAGCCCGCGCGCGCCCGTCTCGCGGCTGAGCGCCTTGTCGGCGATCGCCCAGAGCGCGTCCTCGGTGAAGTGAAGATCGATGTGGTCGTAGTTGAAGAAGCGCTGGTACTGCTTGACGAGCGCGTTCTTGGGCTCGGTGAGGATCTGGACGAGATCCTCACGCCGCAACTGGTGCACCGCCGACACGATCGGGAGCCGGCCGATGAACTCGGGGATCAGACCGAAGTTGAGGAGATCCTCGGGCATGACTCCGCCGAGGATCTCGACGTTCGCGGACTCCTGGGTCTCTGCGATCTCGCGACCGAAGCCCACGGCGTTCTTGCCGACACGCTTCGCGATGATCTTGTCGAGACCTGCGAACGCCCCTCCGCAGATGAAGAGGATGTTCGTCGTGTCGATCGAGAGGAACTCCTGGTGCGGATGCTTGCGTCCCCCCTGGGGTGGCACCGAGGCGACCGTGCCCTCGAGGATCTTGAGGAGCGCCTGCTGCACCCCTTCACCCGAGACGTCACGGGTGATCGACGGGTTGTCGGCCTTGCGGGCGATCTTGTCGACCTCGTCGATGTAGATGATCCCTGTCTCGGCCTTCTTGATGTCGAAGTCGGCGGCCTGGATCAGCTTGAGCAGGATGTTCTCGACGTCCTCACCGACGTAGCCCGCCTCGGTGAGCGCCGTCGCATCGGCGATCGCGAACGGCACGTTGAGAATCCGTGCGAGCGTCTGCGCGAGGTGCGTCTTGCCGCAGCCGGTCGGGCCGAGTAGAAGGATGTTCGACTTGTGCAGCTCGACGTCGCCCTCCTCGCCACCCATCTGGACGCGCTTGTAGTGGTTGTAGACCGCCACTGCGAGCGTGCGCTTCGCCTCCTCCTGGGAGACGACGTACTCGTTCAGATGGGCGAAGATCTCCTTCGGGCGCGGGAGATTGTCGAGGTCGAGCGTCGCGGGAGCGGTTAGCTCCTCATCGATGATCTCGTTGCAGAGGTCGATGCACTCGTCGCAGATGTAGACGCCGGGCCCGGCGATGAGCTTCTTAACCTGTCGCTGGGACTTGCCACAGAAGCTGCAGAGGAGTTGTTCGTTGCCGTCGCTCGCGCGCGCCATGTCTCCCCCGCCGCGCGACCGAAACCGCTAGGCCGTCGCCTCCGGGCGCTGAACATCTCGATGCGTGATGACGCTGTCGATGATGCCGTAGTCCACTGCTTCGGTCGGGCTCATGAAGAAATCGCGCTCCATATCTCGGGACACTTCCTCGATGTTCTTGCCGGTGTGGAACGAGTAGATCTCCTCCAGACGCCGCTTGAGGCCGATGACCTCGCGAGCCTGGATCTCGATGTCGGTGCCCTGCCCCTGGAACCCTCCGGACACCTGATGGATCAGGATTCGTGAGTTCGGCAGAGACATGCGCTTTCCTTTCGCCCCGCCGGCAAGCAGGAGCGAGCCCATGCTCATCGCGATGCCGACGCAGATGGTCTGCACGTCCGGCTTGATGAACTTCATCGTGTCGTAGATGGCGAGACCGGCGTACACCGAGCCGCCCGGCGAGTTGATGTAGAGGAAGATGTCCTTGTCCGGATCGTCGGACTCCAGGTGCAGGAGCTGCGCGATGACGAGGTTCGCGATCTGGTCATCAACCGGGGTGCCGAGAAACACGATGCGCTCGGCGAGGAGGCGCGAGTAGATGTCGAACGCGCGCTCGCCGCGCGATGTCTGTTCAACCACCATCGGGATCAACGGGCTCATATCGTCCTCGCTCCTAGCTGCCGGGTGTCCAAATTTTCGTCTCTGCCGCCGGAGGTTCCTTGTCCTTGTCCGGCGTCCAGATGCTGTCGCGCGTGTTCGCGAGCTCCTGCGAGATCGGCGTGACCTCGGCGGCGATCCTGTCCATCGCACGCTTCATCGAGAGGTCGGGGCGCACGCGGTCGGCGCCTCCAGCCTCCATGAACTCGTCGATGTCCTCGTCGGTCTCCCCCTCGGCCTTGAGCTCGGCGCGGATGTCATCGTCGCTCACGACGAGCTTGAGCTTCTCGACTGTCGCCTCGAGCACGAGCTCGCGCGCGATCGACTGCGCAGCCTCGACGTACAGGCGCTTCTCAAGGTCGGCGCCGGTGATCCCGGTCATCTGCAGGTAGGTGCGCGGATCGATCCCGCGCGACTCGAGCTGACGGAGGAAGGAGTTGATCAGCTCGCGCGTCCGCATCTCGACGACGAGCGCGGCCGGCTTGACGTTCGACGCCTTGACGAGCTCGTCGATCGCGGCGGCACGGAACTGCGAGTCTGCCTCTGCTTCGAGCTGCTCGCGCATCCGGCGATCGAGGTCGGCGCGGAGCTCGGCGACGGTGTCGAACTCGCTCGCGGAGCGCGCGAAGTCGTCGTCGAGAGCCGGGAGCACCTTCTCGTGCAGGTCTTTGAGCTTGACGAGCGCGCCGCGGCGGGTGCCGTCCTGCAGCTCCCAGCTGACCTCCTGGCTGTCACCGGGAAGCAGGTCGCGAATCGCACGCTCGATCTCATCGACGAGCCGCTCGGTGCCAAGCTCGACGACGTAGTCGCGCTGGCCGAGGCCGGTCTCCGACACGATGTCGACGACTGCAACGTCGCCCATCTTCGCGGGGCGGCCGTCGACGGCCGAGAGGTCGGCGACTGCACGCTGGAGCTGCTCGACCTGCTTGTCGATGAAGTCTTCGGGCACCTCGACCTCGAGCCGCGGCGCCTCGAGCTTCGACCAGTCGGCGACCTCGGGGAGCGCCTGGACGGGCACCTCCGCGGTAAACGACCAGTTGGAGTCCGGGTCGGCGGGGAGCTCGTAGTCATACGACGGCTGCTCGGTCGGGCGCAGGCGGTGACGCCGCACTCCGCTCCAGAACCAGCTGTCGATATGCGACTCGACCGCTTCGGCGTAGAGACGCTCCTTGCCGATCTTCGCGAGCAGCACCTGGGTCGGCACCTTGCCGGGGCGAAAGCCGGGCACCTTCACGCGCTCCGAGAGGTCGCTCGTCGCGTGCTCCACGGCGTGGTGCACGTCGTGGGCCGGAACTTCGACCGTCAGGCGAACGCGATCGCCTGGGAGCTGTTCGAGTTGCGTCTCCATGCGGAAGGCCATTCAAGCAGAGCGCATCGCCCTGCCGCTTCGTCGGCTGCACGCTAGCGTCCTGGAGGTGAACATCGACGAGGCAATCCGGACCCGACGAACCCACAAGACGTACGGGCCGACCCCGGTTCCACGCGAGACGCTCGAGGAGCTGTTCGAGCTCGCGCGCTGGGCTCCGAACCACTTCGTCACCGAGCCGTGGCGCTTTCGCGTGCTCGGAACGGAGACGGTCGTTCGGCTCGCTGCGGCCGGCGAGCCGAACGAGCTCGAGAAGCTCAAGCGGGCTCCGACGCTCGTCGTCGCGACGGCGAAGCTGAGCGGCGATCTGTTCATGGACGCCGATGACCGTCAGGCGGCAGCGTGCGCCGTCTACATCGTCCTGCTCGCCGCGCACGCAAGGGGAATCGGCACGTACTGGCGCACCCCGAAGCTCCTGCGGACAGAGGCGGGTCGGGCCGCAGTGGGCATCGAGCCCGACGAGGAGCTCGTGGGGCTGATCCACCTCGGCTCACCGACGGGCGAGCCGAAGGCGAAGCCGCGCAGCCCGGTCGACGAGTTCGTCAGCTTCCTGCCCTGACTCAGGAGACCCGGGTCAGACGTACCAGTGCGGGCGAGAGGGGTCGAACCTCCAAGAGCCGAAGCCCACCGGGACCTAAACCCGGCGCGTCTACCAATTCCGCCACGCCCGCATTCCCTTCCGGGACGGTCAGACCGCTACTCGGCCCCCTCCTCCGCCGCAGACTCGGACGGTTCATCGCTCGCCATGCCGAGGTCGGCGAGCGAGAACGGGAAGTTCTCGGGCAGGTTCTCGGGGTCGAGCTCCTCCACTATTGGCGCCGTGACCACGGTCGTCTTCGGCGGCTTCGAGCTGAGCGTCGTACCGCCCATCGGCAGGATCGGCACCTGGAACGTGCTGATCACCTCACCTCCCGTGAAGAACGAGAGGAACTTGAGATCAGCGTCGCCGTAGGCGTAGATGTCGTGCTCGACACCCCGCGGGATCACGATGAAGGTGCCGGGCTCGAACTTGACCTGCTTGCCGCTGACGAAGGACTCGCCGACTCCCTCGGAGACGTAGATGATCTCCTCCGCGTTGTCGGAGTGCAGGCCGGTGTGCTTCCCGGGCTCGATGATGTAGTAGGCGACGCTCCCCTCGGTCGCCCCCTGATCCTCGCCCACCGTGTAGACGACGACGAACCGCATCGACGGGTCATAGTCGTTCCAGATCTCGACGACATAGTCGCCGTCGGGCTGCTCCGGGTCGCCGGCCTCGTCCCAACCCCACGGGAGATCGCTCGCTACCTCGGCCCCCTCGCCGACGGCCTCGCCCTCAGTCGCCTCGTCGGACGCCTCGGGCGTCTCGTCGAGGCTCTCGTCGTTCGCCACGCCATCCTCCTCTGTCGAATAGCCACAGCGTAGAGAACGAAAGCCCCGGTGAAAACCGAAGCGGCTCGACAGCCCCGAAGCGGCCGTGCTACCACACCAGGGTGAGACGAACCATTCAGAGCGCAGTCGCGGTCGCTCTCACGCTCAGCCTGCTCGCGTGCCCGGCCTTCGCCGCGACGCCGAAGGACACGCAGTACATCGACAAGGCCGATGGCTTCAGCATCGTGATCCCGTCGAAGTGGGTGCTCGTGCCCCGGACGGTCGCGCAGACAAGGGTCTACGCCGCGAGCATCAAGAAGAAGCAGCCTGGCCTGGCCGCTGCCTACCTCAACTTTGCGAACAACATCCCGACGGAGATCACCGCGTTCGTGTTCCAGGCGTTCGTCTACGAGGCCAACGCGGTCATCCAGCCTGAGGTGCTCGTCGGCGTCGTCAAGACGAGCCGTGTCTACACCGCGGTCGACCTGCCGGGCGTCGGCGCGACGTACGCAGCCGAGCTTGCGAAGAACAAGGGCGCCAAGCTGTCGGCCCCGCGCGTCGTCACGATGCCCGCGGGCAAGGCGGCCTTCATCACTGGCACGATCCCGGCAGGCGTCGTCAGTCGCGGCCTCGACCTCTTCCTGATCCCGCACGGCAAGAAGCTCTACGAGCTCGAGTTCATCATCGACGCCCAGTACCTGAGCCAGGCGTCGATCTTCGGCGAGATCGCCGACTCGTTCAGATTCGTCTAGGAGTTGAGTCCGAACCAGCGCGCGCGTCGGCTCGAGCCGACGTGCGCCTTCTCGGCGACGAGTGCAGCTGACGGTTCGTTGAACTCGCCGGTCGGCTTCGACCCGGAGAGGAAGTCGACATCGACCCGACCAACTCGGCCCGAGCCGAACTCGATGTAGCACGAGCCTCTCCCATCGAACGGCGCCGGGGGCTCCGAGCCGTCGATCTGGGCGATCAACGACGCCGCGACCACCCGGGCGGCCGCCTCGCTGAAGACACCGGCCTTCGGGACGCCGACGGTCGCGACGTCTCCGACGGCGTAGACGCCCGGGAAGCTGGTCGCGAGCGTCGCGGAGTCGACCGGGATGTAGCCGTCCACCGCCAGCCCGCTTGCGAGCACGACGTCCGGTGCCTGGTGCTTCGGGACGCCGAGGAAGAGGTCGTAGGCGAGCTCGCTCCCGTCGGCGAAGATCGCGATCCGGCGTGAGGGATCGAGCGCGCTCACCCGCCGGTTCGGGAGGAACTCGATCCCGCGCTCGGCGAAGGCGGCGAGCAGCCCATCCGACGTCGCAGGCGAGGGCGGCACGGGGATCGAGAACGGCATCGCAAGGCTGATCGAGCATGCGTCCCGAACGCCCCGCGCGACCAGCGCGTCGTTGAGAAGCAGGGCCGCCTCGCTCGGCGCTGGCGGGCACTTGAACGGCGCGTCACAGACACCGATGAGGGCGTGGCCGCTCGAGAAGCCGGGCAGCACCGAGGCGAGGCGCGTGGCTCCACGCCCGGAGTAGAACTCGTACCCACCCTCGAGGAGCCCCGGCGTCGCGGCGTAGTCGTAGTCGGCGCCGAGCGCGATCACGAGGTAGTCCGCGCTGATCGAGTGCTCGGTTGTCGTCACGCGCCGCGCCTCGGGATCGATCTCCGTGATCGTGTCGCGGATGAACCTCACCCCGGGCTTCACGAAGTCGCGGTAGTAGAGCCGGACGTCCTCGGGCTCCTTGCGGCCGAACATCACGTCGAGCTTCGAGTAGCCAAAGCTGAAGGACTCGTTGCGGTCGATCAGCGTCACCTCGACGGCATCGCCGAACCGCTCGGAGAGCGTTGTGGAGAGCTCCAGCCCGCCGAAGCCGGCGCCGAGCACGAGGACGCGAGGTTTCATGCGCCCGATCGTAACGGAGCGGCTGCGGGGCTCAGCCGAGCAAGACGCGAAGCGATGACCCCGGGTGGAATCGAACCACCGCATGCAGCTTCGAAGGCTGCCGCTCTATCCGCTGAGCTACGGGGCCGCTGATCACAAGCCTAGCGCGGCAGTGCCCGGAGGACTCACGGGCGCAGATCAAGCGAGGGGTGGCGGACGGGACTCGAACCCGCGACCACCGGGACCACAACCCGGGGCTCTACCAACTGAGCTACCGCCACCGCGCGCCAACATCCTAGCGGTGTGACGGCTCTCGCTCGATCCTGCGATCACTGATGCGCCTCGTGAGACGGCCGCCCAGCGCTTCGCCGGCACGGTTCAGCCTGGCTACAGAGCTGGCTCGACCGCCACGACCTCGAGCAGAGAGCCGAGGCCGGTGAAGTCGGCTGGATTGCAGGTGAAGAGCGGAAGCCGGTTGCCGACGGCGGTTGCAGCGATGAGGAGGTCGAACGCACGCCGACCACGCGCCTTGCGACCGGTCGCAGCGACGGCGGCGTAGATCACGCCGTAGGCGCGCGCGGCCGCCGTGTCCACGGGTAGCGAATCGAAGGTCGCTTCAACACGTTGGAGCCTGTCCTGCCGGCGCGCCCGCTCGCTCGGGTCCGTCGTCGCATGCGGCCCTGCTGCAAGTTCGGCGAGGGTGACCACCGAGATCGCGAGCTCCCTGGGGAGGGCATCCGGCTCGATGTGCTCGAGATCGATGATGACCGAGGTATCGACGAGCCCGCGCGGGTGGCGCGTGTCAGGCACGCGGAAGCGGGTCCTGGTCGATGAGAGCGTCGACATCTGCCCGGAAGCGGGCGGCGTCGATACTCGGCGCCCCTGCGAAGACCGCGAGCAAGGTCTCGACGGCCACATAGCGGCGCTGCCGAAACGGGATCAGCTCGCCGACAGCGACGCCGTTCCGCGTCACGACAAACGACTCGCCCTGATCAAGGGCCCGCATGATCTCGCCGCTCTCGTTGCGCAGCTCACGCTGTGTGAGTTCCCGCGACATGGCGGCAATGTAGCACGGGTGCTACGGACCCGGGTGGACGGGCGAGGAGCGCGCCCCTGACGCGGCGTGGCGACGTCCTCGGCGAGGATCGTCGCGGCCCGCGCAGCGGGCCGGATCTTCAGCGAGCTATGCGCCCGGGAGGATTCGAACCTCCGACCAACGGCTTAGAAGGCCGCCGCTCTTCCACTGAGCTACGGGCGCCTGGCGAGAGGGTAGCTCCAACCAACGCCGGCACCTGTTTGGCCGGCAGTCCGATGGAACAAAGCGGGTGGCGGGAATCGAACCCGCGTGGCCAGCTTGGAAGGCTGGAGCTCTACCATTGAGCTACACCCGCGTCGGTGCGCACAGGGTAGTCACGCACCGTGCGTCGGCCAGCGGCGAGGAGACCTGAGCTACCGGAGGCAGCCGACGACGAGCGCGAGATCGCTGTCGCTGGGATGCTCGTGCCAGAGCGTGACCGAGTTGTTGTACCGGCGAAGCACGTCGGAGAGCCCGGCTCGGACGTTCGGAAGGGCAAGCCGCTCGTAGGCGAGCTCAAGCTGCTTCGCGTCGGCGACCGTGACGCCGAACAGGACCGACACGTAGTTGCCGCCGAGCTGCGTCACGAAGGCCCCGCCGTTCGCGGTCTGCGCCACGAAGTCGAGGGTCCCGCTGATCTTGGCACCTCGCTCCGTCAGGCACGTCTTGGACGCTGCGAGCGTGTACGTCGTCTGTCCGCCGCAGCCTGCAAGGGCGAGCGCGACGACAGCGAGCAACCCGATACATATGAGGCGACGCATCGACGGGCAGTCTAGACACGACAGCGGGCGCGCAGCGAAGTTAGATTGTGGAGGCGGTGGCCGCCCCTGACGCAAGGCTCGAGCAGTACGCGCGGCTCGCCGTCTCGGTCGGGCTGAACCTGCAGCGCGGGCAGACCCTCGCAATCAACGGCCTGGTCGAGCACGAGCCGCTCGTCCGCGCGATCGCGGCCGAGGCCTACGAGGTCGGTGCTCGCTACGTGGACGTCCTCTACTCCGACCAGCACGTTCGGCGCTCGCACATCGCTCACGCGCCAGACGACTCGCTCGGCTGGTCGCCACCGTGGCTCATCAAGCGGCTCGACGACCTGGGCGCCGAGGGCGGCGCACTGCTCGGCATCACCGGCAACCCCGAGCCCGAGATCTACGCCGGACTGGACGGCGGACGCGTCGGCCGCGCCCGGATGCGCGCAGTCGCCGAGGCGAGCCTGCGGCTCACAGACGGTGTGTGCAACTGGTCGATCATCGCCTACCCGAACGCCGGCTGGGCCCAGACTGTGTTCGGCGAGCCCGACGTCGAACGGCTCTGGGATGCCGTCGCGACCGCAGTTCGCCTGGACGAGCCCGACCCCGTTGAGGCCTGGCGCGAGCACATAGCGAAGCTCGCCGTTCGGGCCACGAGCCTGAACGAGCGGTGCTTCGACGCTCTCCGCTACCGCGGCCCAGGAACCAACCTCACCGTCGGGCTCCTGCCGAACTCGATCTGGCACGCAGCCCTCGACGAGTCACGCGGCATCAAGCACGTCGCGAACATGCCGACCGAGGAGGTCTTCACCGCCCCGGACGCACGTCGGGTCGACGGCACTGTCCGCGCCACCTACCCGCTGCAGCTGCAGGGAACGATCGTGCGTGGCCTCGAGGTCAGGTTCGAAGGCGGGAGAGCGGTCGAGGTCAGAGCCGACGAGGGCGAGGAGCTCGTCCGCACGCACATCGATTCGGACGAGTTCGCAGCCCGGCTCGGCGAGGTCGCACTGGTCGACAACGAGTCGCGGGTCGGCAAGACAGGCCTCGTCTTCTACGACACGCTCTTCGACGAGAACGCCGCGTCGCACATCGCCTTCGGGATGGCGATCCTCCAGTGTGCCGAGGGAGCGACCGATCTGAGCCCCGAAGAGCGCAATGCGCGGGGGATCAACCACTCGTCCGTCCACACGGACTTCATGATCGGCTCGCGTGATCTGGCCGTCTCGGGCGTCACCGCCGACGGCGTCGAGGTGCCGATCCTGCGCGACGGCGACTGGGTGCTCGCCTGAACCGACTGCGGTGGTCGAACATCGGGGCGGACGGATTCGAACCGTCGGCTTCCTGCTCCCAAAGCAGGCACTCTAACCAGGCTGAGCTACGCCCCGCTCCATGCCAGTGTAGGCCGTAGGCTGGTTCCGTGAGCGAAGCTGCCTTCCCGGTCGAGCCCGCACGGCACCGCCGGCCGCGTGTCGGCTACGTCATGGCTGCGACCGCGGCGACCCTCTGGGCGATCAACGGGACGGTGTCGAAGGTCATCCTCGCCTCCGGTGTCTCCTCGATTCGCCTCACCGAGGTGCGCTCGACAGGAGCCGTCATCGGCCTCGTCCTGATCCTGCTGGTGACGGCACCCGCACGTCTCCGCGTCACACGGCGGGAGTTGCCGTTCCTCGCGGTGTTCGGCATCGCCGGGCTCGCATTCGTCCAGTGGTTCTACTTCCTCGCGATCCACCGGCTCGCGATCGGGATCGCTCTCCTGATCCAGTACCTGGCACCTCTGCTCGTTGCCCTCTGGGCCCGGTACGTCTTCCACGAGCCCGTGCGGCGCCGGATCTGGATCGCGCTTGCCCTTGCGCTCCTCGGGCTCGCACTGATCATCGACGTCCGGCACGGCGGCGCGCTCTCGACGGCAGGGATCGTCTTCTCGCTGATCGCGGCTGTCACCTACGCCCTCTACATCCTGCTCGCCGAACACGCACTCGGCGACCGCGACGTCGTCTCGCTCCTTGCCTGGGGCTTCGGGTTCGCGGCGATCTTCTGGACGGTCATCGCACCCTGGTGGACGTTCCCGGCCGGGCGCGTCACAGCTCACGTCTCGCTGCTCGGACATCTAGGCGGGCACCATCTGCCCGTCTGGGCGCTGATGACCTGGATGGTCGTCCTCGGCACGATCGTGCCGTTCTTCCTGCTCGTGAGCGCGCTCCGACACCTGCCCGCGACCCGGGTCGGGATCATCGCGATGCTCGAGCCAGTGGTGGCGACGACCGTGGCCTGGGCGTGGCTCGGAGAGTCGCTCGGGGCGCTCCAGCTCACAGGCGCCGTTGTGGTGCTCGGGGCGATCGGCCTCGCCCAGACCGCCCGATAGCCCGTCGGCGGCCGCACGTCGGCGGGCGATCGGCGCCGGGAATATAGGCCACGTGGCCCATTGATGTCCGCTGGGATCACGGTTAGCGTTTCAGGTGCACTGGGCGATGCCGAACGTGGGCTCTGCCCACGCTAAGCAACAGAGAGGGCCCGCCGCGACGACCCCCCGACCGGCGGGCTTTCTCTTTCCCCTGGCTCCTGGCTGCCTCTCTAGACTGGCCCCGATGGTGCGCAAGCTCCTCCTCGCCTCCCCACGCGGCTACTGCGCCGGCGTCGAACGTGCCGTCGAGACCGTCGAACGCGCACTCGAGCTGCACGGGAGCCCGGTCTACGTCCGCAAGGAGATCGTCCACAACCTCCACGTCGTCCGTGATCTCCAGGAGCGCGGCGCAGTCTTCGTGGAGGACGAGCACGACGTTCCGGTCGGCGCAACGATGGTGCTCTCGGCCCACGGCGTCGCCCCGGTCGTCCGCACGAACGCGGATGCCAGGAGCCTCCGGACGATCGACGCAACGTGTCCGCTCGTCACCAAGGTGCACGTGCAGGCGCGACGCTACGCCGAGGCTGGCTACTTCGTCATCCTGATCGGGCATGAGGGCCACGAGGAGGTCGTCGGCACGATGGGCGAGATTCCCGGCCAGATCGCCCTCGTCGAGTCGGTGGAGGACGTAGGAAAGCTGAGCTTCCCTGATGGGACGAAGCTCGCGTACGTCACACAGACAACGCTGTCTGTCGACGAGACCCTCGTCGTGATCACCGCGTTGCGCGACCGCTACCCGGAGATCCGGGCGCCTCAGCGTGAAGACATCTGTTACGCCACGTCGAACCGCCAGTGGGCAGTCAAGGAGATGCTCGACGAGATCCAGGTGCTGCTCGTGATCGGCTCGAAGAACTCATCGAACTCGAACCGGCTCGTCGAGGTCGCTCTCACCCACGGCGTGCGCGCCCACCTGATCGACGACGAGACGGGCATCGCCGAGGGCTGGTTCGAGGACGCGGAGGTCGTCGGAATCACGTCTGGCGCATCGGCCCCCGAGAAGCTCGTCCAGCGCGTGTGCGAGTGGTTCCGCGCTCGCGGCGTGACGGACATCAGCGCGCATCGCTTCGTGGAGGAGGACATCGAGTTCCGCCTCCCGGTCGAGCTGCGTCGCGAGCTCGCGCTCGCAGCCGAGCAGGAGTAGGCCTAGGCCTTTTCGAGCCGCAGGTCGCCAGCGGTCTCGACCGCGACAGCCAGCGTCTCGGCGGCGATGCGATCGGCAAACACGATCAGCTCGTCGTCTGGGATCCAGACGCGGATCCGATCGGTGATCTCGAGTCCCGAGTCCTTCCGCAGCGTCTGGATCGACCGGATCAGGTCGTTCAGCCGACCTTCGAGGAGGAGCGCTTCGTCGAGCGCGGTGTCGAGCGCGACCGTGAGCCCGTCCTCCGAGGCGACGGCCCAGCCGTCGAGGCCGACCCGCTCGACGAGCACCTCGTCCGGCTCGAACTCGCGGTCGCCGACACGGAAGCGCCCTTCGGGAAGCTCCTCGAAGTGCCCCTCGGCAAGGGCCGCACGCACCTCGCCGAGCGCGGCACCGAGCTTGGGACCGAGCAGGCGGAGGTTCGGCTTAACCTTCAGCTCGGAGGCAGCGACCTCGCCGAACTCGACCGTCTTCACACGGAGCTCGTCTGCGATCTCCTCGGCGTGAGCGGCTGCGGCGTCGGCTCCCTGCACGACAAGGCGCGGCAGCGGCTGGCGAACGCGGATGCCGGTCGACGAGCGGGCCTGGCGCCCGAGATCGACGACCTGACGAACCTGAGCGATCTCCTCGAGGAGCGCAGCGTCCGGATCCGCAACCTCGGGCCAGCCCGCGAGGAAGACCGACGACTCGCGCCCGGGGACAAGGTCACGCCAGAGGTGGTCGGCAAGGAACGGCATGACCGGCGAGATGACCCGCAGGGCCTGGACGACGGCGTACCAGAGGGTCGAGAAGGCGTCGGCATCCTCGGCCCAGAAGCGCTGGCGCGAGCGACGGATGTACCAGTTGGACAGATCGTCGGCGAAGCTCTCGAACGCCCGGATCACGTCGACCGTCATCGTCGCCTCGTACGCGGCCGTCGCCTCGCGAACGAGCTGGTGCGTGCGCGCGACGAGCCAGCGGTCGAGCGGCCGGGTGACCGCGGGGCCACCGTCAAGATCGCCGACGGTCGGGTCCCAGCCGGCTGGGTTCGCGTAGAGGACGAGCACGTTGACCGAGTTCCAGAACGTCAGCAGGCGCCGCTTGATCTCGTGGGCGGGACCAAACCCGAACAGCAGGTCACGGTCGGGCGGCTGCGCGCAGTACTGCCAGCGCATCACGTCTGCCCCCATCTTCTCGAACGCATCCTCGGCCGAGATCATGTTGCCCCAGGAGCCATGCATCTCCCGGCCGTTCTCGTCGAGCATCTTCTCGTAGCCGAGCACGCGGCGGAACGGCGCCTTGCCCGTCAGCACGACGGACATGAA
This sequence comes from Actinomycetes bacterium, assembly GCA_037142875.1. Classification (GTDB taxonomy): domain Bacteria; phylum Actinomycetota; class Thermoleophilia; order Gaiellales; family Gaiellaceae; genus PALSA-600. The sequence continues at coordinate 85,162 of JBAWZV010000004.1, forward strand.
GAGCTGGGAGTAGAACCAGAGGCGGATCTGCTCGCGCATCTCCGAGACCCAGTCGGCCGGGAACCACTCCTCCCAGTAGGCGTTGTCGGGCAGATCGGCGCCCGAGAGTCCCGCGGAGGCCCCGGTTGCGTAGCCGCCCGGCTTCGCCTCGGGGTTCTCCCAGCCGAGGGTCGAGAACGGGACGATGCCGGCGTCGAGCCAGACGTCGCCGACCTCGACGACGCGGGTGACCGGCTCGCTGCACTTCTCGCAGGCGATGGGGACGCGGTCGACCCACGGGCGGCGGAGCTCCTCGAGCTGCTCGAACCCTTCGACCGCCCGGTCGCGCAGCTCGTCCTTCGAGCCGATCACGTTCAGATGGCCGCACGAGCAGGGATAGAACGGGAGCGGAAGCCCGTAGTAGCGCCGGCGCGAGATGTTCCAGTCGCCCATGTTGCGCAGCCAGTCGTCCATGCGCTTGCCCATGTATGCAGGTACCCAGCTGACGGAGGCATTCGCGGCGAGCAGCTGCTCGCGGACTCCTTCGACGCTGATGAACCAGTCGTCGGAGATGCGGAAGATGAGGGGGGTATCGCAGCGCCAGCAGTGCGGGTAGCGATGCTCGTAGAGCCCGGAGTCGACGAGGAAGCCACGCTCGGCGAGGTCACCGATGATCTGGTCTGCCACCTCGGCGGTCGAGAGGCCGTGGAGCCAGCCATAGTCGTCGTAGAACCGCCCGGCCTCATCGACCGGGGTCAGCACCGGCAGGCCGAGCGAGCGGCCGAGCTCGAAGTCCTCGCCGCCGCAGCCGGGCGCGATGTGCACAATCCCTGACCCGTCGTCGAGCGTGACCTCGTCCCACGCCACGACGCGGTGCTCGACGGCGGCGCCGGGGGCGAGGGTGTCAAACGGCCCTTCGTACCGCAGGCCAACGAGCTCCTGACCCTTCGCGTGCTCGGTGAAGGTCTCGTCCGGGTAGCGCGCGACCGCAACCCACTCGCCGTTCTCGCGCAGCCCGTAGTCGGCCTCCGGGTTGACGGCGGCGGCGACGTTGGCGGGAAGGGTCCACGGGGTCGTCGTCCAGACGACGACGAACTCCCCCTTACGGTCGAGCAACGGGAAACGGACGTAGAGCGACGGGTCGGAGCGCTCCTGGTAGACGCCCGACTGCGTCAGCTCGTGCTGCGAGAGCGACGTGCCGCAGCGCGGGCACCACTCGGTCGCGCGATGGCCAACGTAGAGCCAGCCGCGCTCGTGGACGATCTGCAGGAACCGCCAGATGTACTCGATGTTCGTGTCGGCGAAGGTGAAGTAGTCGTTGCCCCAGTCCATCCACTGGCCGAGGCGCTTCGAGCCGCGGGTCAGCTCGGTCGACGACTTGATCACGACCTCGCGGCAGCGGCGCGCGAACTCCTCGAGGCCGAACTCCTCGATCTCACGCTTCGAGTTCAGACCGAGCTGGCGCTCGACGCCAACCTCGATCCAGAGCCCCTGGCAGTCGAACCCGTTCTGGTACCGCTGGTCGAAGCCGCGCAGCGCCTTGTAACGCTGGAATGCGTCCTTGAGGGTGCGTCCCCACGCCGTATGGACGGCGAGGGACTTGTTCGCGGTGACCGGACCGTCGATGAACGACCACTTCGGACCGCCGCGATTTTGCTCGCGTAGCTGCTCGAACGTCCGCTCCTCATCCCAGCGTGCAAGGATCTCCAGCTCGAGGGCGTTCGAGTCGGGCTCGGGGGGAAGCGGAGTGAACACCCTTCTATCCTAGGGGCCGGAAGAATCCTGACCCGGCGAACGTTGTGAACGGAAACGGCGAAAGGACCCACACATGGCGGTTGAAGCAACGGAAGCGACGTTCGAAGAAGAGGTGATCGGCAGCGACCAGAAGGTGATCGTTGACTTCTGGGCCGAGTGGTGTGGGCCGTGTCATGCGGTTGCACCGGTGCTCGATCGGATCGCCGAGGAGCGCTCTCTGAAGATCGTGAAGGTCAACATCGACCACGAGCAGGGACTCGCGCAGCGCTACGGCGTCTCGTCGATCCCGATGATGCTCCTGTTCGAAAACGGCGAGCCCAAGGCTTCCGCCGTCGGCGCGCTGCCGAAGGGCGCGCTCGAGCGCGCGCTCGGCCTCAGCGACGAGGGCTAGGTACGGCGCGGAGAGGCTGCTGGGCCGCCGCGGGCGGCCCAGCGCCGCAGCGCCTCGTGCTGGCTGGCGAAGGCCATCTCGGTAGGTAGCTCGTCGGGTGTGAACCAGGCGAGCTCCTCGACGTCGTCGGCCGCGACAGGCTCCCCATCAGCGCTGACGATCCACGACAGGCCAAGGACGAAGTGACCGTCGTAGGGATCGACGAACGCCCCGATCCACTCGACCGGCTCGACCTCGAGCCCGGTCTCCTCGAGGAACTCGCGGCGGAGGCCGTCGAACGGCTCCTCCCCCTCCTCGAGGAAGCCACCGGGGATGTCCCAGAAGCCTCGGCGTGGCTCGATCCTCCGCCGACCGAGAAGCACCCGCCCGTCACGCTCGAGGATCCCCTGGACAGCCGGGGCGGAGTTGGCCCAGTACTCCGAGCCGCACCCTGGGCAGCGGCGATGAACTCCCGCGTGCGGTTCGAGTCCGACGCCGCAGCGTGGGCAGAGCGTCCATCCGTCGAGCACCGACACCCAGAGAGCATACGACGCTCTGCTCTCATCGCCCCTTCATCCGCGTCGACGACGATCGCGGGATGAGGAGACTGTCACGGATCGTGCTCGTCCTTGCTGCGGCCGCCTCGACGATAGCCTGCGTCACCGCAGCCGCGGCGAGCGCTGCCTCACCACGGAAGGATCCGGCCTGGCTCGCGCTGAGGCTGCCGGCCGTCGCCCCGGGGCCTGTCCCCGGCTACGTGCTGATCGCTGACCGCAACAACAACCGCATCCTGATCGTCTCCCCCGGGAAGCGTGTCGTGTGGAGCTACGGCAACCTGCGCGATCCGGACGACGCCTTCTTCACGCCCGGCTGGCACTCGATCATCACGAACGAGGAGTTCAACGACACGCTCACCGAGGTGTCGCTGCGCCACCCGCACGCAATCTGGAGCTACGGCCACGCCCAGATTGCGGGGTCGTCTGCGGGGTATCTGAACACCCCGGACGACGCCTACCGGCTCCCGAACGGCGACACCACCGTCGCCGACATCAAGAACTGCCGGATCGTCCAGATCTCCCACGCTCATAAGGTCGTGCGCGTGCTCGGCGGCAGCTGCGTCCACAACCCGCCGGCGGGGCTCGCGAGCCCGAACGGTGACACGCCGCTCCCGGACGGCGGACTCCTGATCACCGAGATCGGAGGGTGGATCGACCGCATCGACGCCGCTGGACACCTGGTGTGGTCGGTCAGGTCGCCGGTGTCGTACCCGTCGGATGCCCAGCTGCTCCCGAACGGCCGCATCCTGCTCTCGTCCTTCACGGCCCCGGGGAAGATCGTCGAGATGACGCGCAGCGGGCAGGTCACCTGGTCGTTCGGCGATACGTCGGGGCCGAACATGCTCAACAAGCCCTCCCTCGCGGTCCGCTGGCCAAACGGCATGATCGCCGCGAACGACGACTATGGCCAGCGCGTGATCGTGATCAACCCGCGTACGAAGAAGATCGTCTGGCAGTACGGCCACACCGGTGTCGCCTCATCAGATCCGGGGTACCTGAGCAAGCCGGACGGCCTGATGCTCCTCCCCGCCGCCATCCAGCCGATGCGGCGACGCAACGTGCCCATGGCGCAGCTGTCGCCCGTACGCCTCACGCGCGTCGGGGTGCTGCCGTCGGCCGCCTCACGCCTCACCGCTGTGGTGCTCCCGAACGGTCGGCTCCTCGTTCTCGGCGGCATCGTCGCGGGAGCCTTCTCGACGCAGATCCTCGCCGGGCCGCCCAGCCATCTCGTCCAGATCGGCCACCTTCCAACCGCCACGCATGATGACGCGGCTGTCGTGCTCGGCGCGACCACCTACCTCTTCGGAGGCGGCGAGGCCGTCGCGAGCCCCGCAATCGTGAAGATCAGCGCTGCCGGAAAGGCGGAGGCGGCAGGCTCGATGAGCGAGCCTCTCTCCGATCTCGGAGCCGCGGCGATCGACGGCATCGCCTACCTGGCGGGCGGCTACACAGGCTCGCAGTACGCGGCCGGAATCCTCGCGTCCCGTGGCAAGACGCCGCAGCTCGTCGGGCGGCTGCCCGTCGGCCTGCGGTATGCGGGCGTCGCTGCGCTCGACGGAAAGCTCTACGTCGCTGGAGGCGTGACCCCGTCGGGCACGAGCTCGGCCGTGTACGCGTTCGATCCGAAGACACGGCGCGTCACCACGGTCGCGACGCTCCCCGTCCCGGTGTCGCACGCCCCGCTCGTCGCGCTCAACGGTGCGCTCTACCTCATCGGCGGCGATCACAGCTCGACGATCCTGCGGATCATCCGCGGGAGCGGTGTCACGGTCGTCGGCACGCTTCCCCAGGAGCTTTCGGACGCGGCGGCCGTCACGATCGGATCGGCGGCCTACATTCTCGGCGGGGACAGCTCGGCGACCGTCTGGCGTCTCACCGCTCGCTGAGCTCGGCGAGCACCGCGTCTGAGAGGCGCGGCCACGCGTCCTTCGCCCAGTCACCGAAGTCGAGGTCCGTCAGACATGCCAGGGCGATGCCCGCCTCCGGATCGACCCAGAGGAAGCCGCCCGCGCGACCGAAGTGCCCGACCGTCGCCGGTGAGTTGCGGACGCCGGTCCAGTGCGGCGTCTTCGCTCCGCGGAGCTCGAGCCCAAGTCCCCAGTCGTTCGGCTCGAACCGCCCGAACCCCGGAAGAACACCCGTGAGCCCCGGAAACTGCACCACGCCGGCCTCAGCGAGCGTCTCGCGCGCAACGCGCGACGGTGCCAGCAGCTCGCGCGCGACCTCGAGGAGGGTGCGGAGCGGTGCCACGACGCCGTGGGCCGGGGAGCCGCCGAGCGGGAACCCCCAGACCGACTCGAAGTACGACGCGAACGGCATCTCGGCGCGCACGGCCAGATGGGCTGCGAGCGTCTCGAAGCCGACGTTCGAGTAGATGCGGCGCTCGCCCGGCGAGGCAAGCTGCGTCGGCTCGTCCGGTGCGAGCCCTGAGGCGTGCGAGAGGAGGTGACGCACCGTGGATCCCGGCGGCCCCGCAGACTCATCCAGATCGACGATCCCCTCCTCGACGGCGACGAGAACAGCCACCGCCGAGGCGAGCTTGGTCACCGACGCCCAGGCAAACGGGCGGGCGAGATCGCCGAAGCTCGCCTCGACCCGACCCGCGATCGCGACCGCGCCATGATCGGCCGGCCAACCCTGCACCTGCCTAAGTGCCTCCATTGCATCGACACTACCCGGCATGGATCGTCAGCTGGTCCCGTCGGACGCCGCGTTCGCCGAGGCGGGCGTGAGCCTGGACAATGTCGTGCGAACGCGCATCTACATCACCGGTGCTGGCCATGAAAGCGCTGCAAACGATGGGCGCGCCTACCGGCGACTGAGCGTCCTACATGCCCATCGCGTGGTACCCGCTGTCAACGTACAGCGTGGTTCCCGTGACATTGCGTGCTCCGTCGCCGAGCAGATAGGCGGCGGCATGGCCGACATCCTCAGCGGTGACGTGGCGGTGAAGCGGAGCCCGCTCCTCGACGATTGCCTCCATCGACGGGAAGCCGGCGATCGAGCGGGCCGCGAGGGTTCGAACCGGGCCAGCAGAGACGGAGTTGACCCGGATGTTCTTCGTGCCGAGATCCCAGGCGAGATAGCGGACGCTCGCGTCAAGCGTCGCCTTCGCGACTCCCATGACGTTGTAGTGCGGCACCGCCCGCTCGCCACCGAGGTAGGTCATGGTCACGACCGAGCCGCCGCCTGCCGCCTCGAAGAGCGGCTCCGCAGCGCGCGTGCAGGCAACAAGCGAGTAGGCGCTGACGTCGATCGCCATCCAGAAACGGTCGCGCGGTGTGTCAGTGAAACGGCCCTCGAGATCCTCGGTCGCAGCGAAGGCAACGGAGTGAACGAGAAAGTCGAGCTGGCCATCGAAGACGTCACCGACCTCGCGGAAAGCGCGGGCGATGTCCTCGTCGGAGCGGACGTCGCAGGAGGTAACAAGCGGGCTCGCGACGGTCTCTGCGAGCTCGCGGACGTTGCTCTCGATGCGGTCGCCCTGGTAGGTGAACGCGACCTGTGCGCCCTGGTCGGCGAGCTGCTTTGCGATCGCCCAGGCGATTGACCGCCGGTTGGCGACACCAAGAACGAGACCGCGCTTCCCCCGGAACATCGGCTCGATGCTATCCGGCTTCGCTACTGTCGGGCGCAGGTTGCAGATCGCGGTCGTCACCGGAGCATCGTCTGGCATCGGCGCCGAGCTCTGCCGTGAGCTGAAGCGGCGCGGCTTCAAGGTCGTCGGCATCTCGCGACGGCCGTCACCCGACGCCGACGAGCACGAGACCTGCGACGTCTCAGACCGCGAGGCGGTCGACGCGGTGGCCGCCTCGGTGATCGCCCGCCACCCGCGGATCGACCTCCTCGTCAACAACGCCGGCTTCGGCGTGCGCAACGGCTTCACGGACTCAACGCCCGAGGAGATCGAAGGCGTGATGCGCACGAACTACCTCGGCTCCGTCTGGGCCCTCCGTGCGTTCCTGCCGGCGCTCGGCGCGGGTTCGCACGTCGTCAACGTCGTCTCGGTCGCGGGCACGGTCGCGCTCGGGCCGTACTCGTCGTCGAAGCATGCGCAGCTTGCGTTCTCGCGCTCGGTCGGAGCCGAGCTGGCCGGCCGCGGCATCACTGTCCACACGGTCAACCCCGGCTTCGTCGAGACGCCCGGCTTCCCGCAAGGCCGACGCTTCGGAGCGCTCCTGAGCAGGTTCGTCGCCCAGCCGCCGTTCGTCGTCGAGCGGATGCTCCACGCGGTCGACCATGGCAAGCGTGAGATCGTCGTGCCTCGCTGGTACCGCCCGGCCGCCTGGCTGCAGGCACTCGCGCCGGGGCTCGTCGCGCGCGTGCTCGCACGGCTCGGCCCGCGCGGGATCTAGCTCGTCCCGACGACGCGGCGCGTCGCGCGTGTCGGGCCGCTCTCGATCCTCGTCGCGAGCTCGTACGTGATCGTCTCGGCGACCCTCGCATGTGCCTCGAGCGGCACACCTGGCCCGATGAGCGTGATCGTGGTGCCCAGGGAGCGGGTGGCGGGGAGCTGCACCGCAATGGCATCCATCGAGATCGTCCCGATGACCGGGCAGCAATCGTCGCCGACGAGGACGGTGGTTCCCGTGAGATCTCGACGAAACCCGTCGGCGTACCCGACCGGAACAACCCCAATCCAGGTCGGCTCGGCAGCCACGAACCTCCTGCCGTAGCCGGTCGAGTCACCGACCTCGAGCCTCTTGACGGAGGCGAGCTCGCTTCGCCAGGCGAGTACCGGGGCGAGCCCGTCGTCAGCCGGATCGGTGCCGAACGGGGAGAGACCGTAGAGGGCGATCCCGCAACGCACCGCATCGAAGCGTGACTCGGGGAGCCGAAGGGCTGCGGCGCTGTTGGCGACGTGCCGGGCCAGGTGCGGATACGGCGCCGTCAACTCCGCGAATCGCCCGACCTGACGGCGCGCGAACGCCGGATCGGAGTCGGCCGTCGCAAGGTGCGTCATCACGCCAACCACGTTTCGGTCGGGAGTCGCCAGCTCGGAGATGCCCCAGCGCCCCATCCCGGTATCGAGCTTCACGTGGACAGGAACCCCCTCCGGGATCTCTTCGCCGACAACGAGCTCGAGGCATGCCTCCCGTGCCGTCGGAACGTCCGCCGGTGCGGTCGGGCCGAGCACCAGGATCCGCGTGTCAGGCAGCGCGGAGCGGAGCGGGAGCGCCTCGCCGATCGTCGCGACGCAGAGAGCGCGCGCGCCTGCATCGAGCGCGGCACGACCACAGTCGAGGGCCCCGTGGCCGTACCCGTCGGCCTTCACGACCGCCCAGACCTCCGCCCCATCGGCCACGATCACAAGACGCTCCACGTTCGCGCGCAGCGCGCTGAGATCGATCGTGATCTCGCTCCGGGCCATCGTTGCATCGTACGTCCGCATGGTCGGTGCAGCAGCCGCGGCGTTGCGCCCCCTCTGACGACGCCTGCCTTCGTGCGCGATCGTTCGTGGCTCCTCCGATCTGCGGGACTGGCCCTGGTCGCCGCGCTCGGCCTCCTCGCAGCGACGGCGGGCGAACCCGCGTCCGCGCAACACGCGCGCGCAGCGGCCAAGCAGACGACGCGGAAGACAACGACCGCGAAGAAGACGGCGACCAGAAAGACCACGACGGCCGTCACGACCACCGTCGCCCTGCCGGCCGCGAACGACACCTCCTGGCTCGCCTACGGCCACGACAACCAGATCACGAAGCAGGTCGTCTCGGACAGGATCACGAACGCCACGGCCCCGACGCTGTTCCAGCCGGTCGGCTGTCCTCCGCTCCTCGCCACGGCGAACAAGAACGGCTTCGAGTATCTCTACGCTCAGAACGGCATCTCGGCCGGCCCGATCTGGAGCGTCGGTCTCGGCGGCGACTACCCGTTCATCGACGGCCCGGCGTGGTCGCCGCTCACGAACATGCTCTACGTGGCGGGCGCGCACATCCCGATCGACCGAACGCTCCCGAGCACCGGCCAGGGCGTCGTCGCGATCAAGGTCACGAGCGGGTGCAAGTTCAGTGTGGCCTGGGCGGCTCCCACAGGAGACGGCCCGCAGCCGCCTCCGATCGTCGTCGGAAACGCAGTGTTTGCAAGCGGGGGCAACAGCGATGTCGTCGCACTTGATGCGCTCACCGGAAGAACTCTGTGGCACGCCGGAACGACCGGAACGTCAGAGTCGTCACCGGCCGAGGCCGGCAACCTGCTCTTCACTGCAGACGGCAACACACTCGTCGCCTGGTCTCCCTGACGGGCGGCTCAGGCGAGCGGTAGGAGCTCGGCGCCTTCGCCGGCAAGTGCCCGGCGAAGAGCCGGCAGCAGGTCTGATGCGACCATGCCGCGCTTCGGCTCATCGAGCCGTGAGGCGACACCGTGTGCGACGGCCGCAGCGGCGGCGGCGAAGCGGGGTTCAAGGCCCTTCGCCACGAACGCGGCGATGACACCGGTCAGGACATCGCCCGTCCCCGCCGTCGCAAGCGACGGCTCACCGTAGGCCGCGACGAGCAGACCCTCTCTCGGGGACGCGACGAGCGTGTCGGCGCCCTTCAGGAGAACGACCGAGCCGAACCGCGAGGCCGCCCGCCTGACGGCCTCGATCCGGTGTGCGTCGATCTCCGCAACGTCTGTTCCGAGCAGACGGGCGAGCTCGCCGCTGTGCGGGGTCAGCACCGTCGGTGCGCGCCGCTCGAAGGGCTCAAGCGCCCAGAGCGCGTCAGCGTCGAGGACGACGGGCTTGTCGATCTGCTCGAGCAGGATCCGGACGAGATCGCGAGTCCCTTCGCTGCGGCCGAAGCCAGGACCGATCGCCACGGCGTCGGCGCGCTCGGCAGCGGCGAGGATCGCATCGGCCGACCGTGGGAGGAGACGCCCGGCGCCGTCCTCGGAGAGCGAGAGCTTGACGGCCTCGAGCACGCCCGCCTCGACCGCCGCAAACGACGACTCGGGCACGGCGAGAATGACGTAGCCGGCATCGGCACGGAAAGCTCCGAGCGCCGCAAGGATCGGCGCGCCGGCGAGTCCCGGAGATCCACCGACCACGAGTACCGAGCCGGCCCGGTACTTCGTATGCCCGGGGCCTTTCGCCGGAACGCTCGCAAGCGCCGAGGCCGGAACGAGCGCATGCTCGTATCCCGCCGGTTCAAGGCCGATCGGAGCAACCACGACAGACCCTGCGTGAAGGCGACCTGGTGAGACTGCAAGTCCGACCTTCGCGGCACCGAACGTGACGGTGAGGTCGGCACGGATCGCGATTCCTGGCACCTCTCCAGTTGAGGCGTTGACGCCGGACGGGACGTCGACGGCGACGACCGGCACGTTCGCGGCGTTGATCCGCTCGATCATCCGCGCGACGTCCTCGCGCGGAACATCCCTGAAGCCGACTCCGAGCAGAGCGTCGACGATCACGGCCGGTTCTCCGAGCTCGCCGAACCCCTCGACGAGCGTCACCTCGCGCCCGGCTCCGCGGAGCGCAGCCGCGCAGATGCGACCGTCTCCACCGTTTCCGCCGGTGCCACAGACCACAGCGACGGGCCCCTCGAACCGATCGAGGACGACGTCGGCAACCGCCTTCCCCGCACGATCCATCAGCTCCTCGAGCGAGCCGTCGTGCGCCTGCTCGGCGGCACGCGTCTCCTCGGCGGTGAGGAGCGGAAGCAAGGTCATGCGTCGATCACGACCGCAACAGCTGCAGCAAGCTCGCGAGAGTGGGTCATGGAGAGCTCGATCTTGCCAGCTCCGATGCGCTCCGCAAACGCGGCCGTGCGACCGCTCAGAAAGACTCCCGGCTTCGGGCGGCCTCGAATCTCGATCTCCCTCCAGGTGAAGTACACGCCGGAGCCGAGGGCCTTGCCCACGGCCTCCTTCGCGGCGAACCGCCCGGCATAGTGCTGCGCCGGGTTCGGCTTCGAGTCGCAGTAAGCCCGCTCGCCCTCGGTGAAGCACCGCTCACGAAAGTCGTCTCCGTGCCGATTCAGGGCCCGGCGGACGCGGTCGATCTCGATCAGGTCGACACCGACGCGCATCAGAGGTTCTGTTCCAGCCAGTCGGGAAGCTGCGCGATGGACGAGACGATCCCGTCGGGTGCGACCCGGGAGTCCTCGAGCTCGTCGGGCCTGAACTTGCCGGTGCGGACAAGGACGGTCCGTATGCCGTGGCGCTGGGCTCCTGCGACGTCGCCCTCGATGTCGTCGCCGACCATCCAGGTGCGCTCTGCGTCTGCGTCGATCGATTCGAGGGCCGCGGCGAAGTAGGCAGGGCTCGGCTTGCCGATCACGGTCGCCTCGACCCCGGCGGCGTACTCGAGCCCGGCGACGAACGCTCCGGCGTCGAGCCGGGGGCCGTCTGCCGTCTGCCACCAGCGGTTCTTGTGGAGGCAGTAGAGCTCGGCCCCTGCGCGGAGCTCGAGGTAGGCGCGGTTGAGGTTGAGGTAGGAGAAGATCCGGCCGGGCTCGTCGCTCTCGTCGGCACCGCCGACCAGCACCGCTTCGGCGTTCATGCCGATGAGCTGGACACCGTCGAGGTCGTCGACGATCCCGGGCATCGTCAGCGCGATCACGCGCTTGCCGGCAAGGACGCCGGCGGCGACGCTGCCAGTCGTCTGCAGCTCGTCCTCGGCGAGCGTGAACCCCATCGCTCCGAGCGCTCCGGCAAGCTGTGCGCGGGACATCACGGTCGAGTTGGTGACGAACCTGAGTCTGTGGCCGTCGGCACGCAACCGACGAACGGCATCCACGGCACCAGGGATCGGATCGCCCGAAACGTGCAGCACCCCGTCGACGTCGAGGAGAATCGCAGCCATGGATATCGAGTCTATTCGGTCGGAACTCCAGTTCCGGGTATCGAGGTCGAGCGGACCCGGCGGACAGCACGCGCAGAAGACCTCCTCGCGTGTCGAGGTGCTGTTCGACGTCGAGGCCTCAGCTGCGCTCACAGACGGTGAGCGTGCGCGGCTTCTGACGGTGCTCGGGCCGGTGGTGCGAGCGATCGCCCAGGACGAGCGATCGCAGCTTCGCAACCGCGAGATCGCGACCGAACGCCTTCTGGAGCGTGTGTCCAAGGCGCTGACGCCACGTCGACGGCGCCGGCCAACGGCCCCCACGGGGGCGTCGCGCGAACGGCGGCTGGAGGAGAAGCGGCAGCAGTCCCAGGCTAAGCGGCTTCGCCGCCCACCCGAGTCGAGTCCCTAGAGCTAGAGGCTCGAGCGCGGCGGTCCGCGCCAGGTGTTGCGCGAATCCACGCCGTACCGTGCCGAGGCAACGATGACTCCGAGCACGACGACAAGCGAGATGAGGAAGAACGTCATGCCTCCATGGTGCCCGTTCTAATCCATTAGGACAAATCGAGCTAGGATTCATCTTGATTATGGAATCTGATAGATGGCTCGGTATCGAGCTTCGCCATCTCGCCGCCCTCGACGCCGTCGCAACCGAGGGATCGTTCGGGCGCGCGGCGCTGAAACTCGGCTACACCCAGTCGGCGATCAGCCAGCAGATCGCGATGTTGGAGCGGATCGTCGGCGAACGCCTCGTCGAGCGCCCCGGCGGGCCGAGAGCCGTGTCGATGACCGAGGCCGGCGTGATGCTGCTGCGGCACGCGAAGGCGATCGTGGCGCGCCTCCAGGCGGCCCAGGCGGATATCGCAGCGCTCGCTGCCGGCGAGGCCGGGTCGCTGCACGTCGGGATCTTCCAGAGCGTCGGCGCGCGCATCCTCCCGGAGGTGATGCGGCGCTTCACCCAGGCGTGGCCGCGCGTCGAGATCGAGCTCCGCGAATCACATGCCGACAGCGAGCTTGCCGACCTCGTCGAACGCGGGGAGCTCGACCTGTCGTTCGTCCAGCTGCCGCTCGACACCCCGTGGATCGAGACGATCGAGCTGCTCCGTGACTCCTACGTGCTCGTGAGCTCCCCGAGCTCAGCATTTCCCGCTCCAGGCCATCCGCCTACCCTGCGCGAGATCGCCGAGCAGCCGCTGATCGGCTTCCGCAACTGCCGCGCCACCGAGATCGTCGTCGGCCAGCTCCGCGCAAGCGGCCGCGAGCCGCACTTCGTCTTCCGCTCCGACGAGAACGGCGTCGTGCAGGGTCTCGCCGGTGCCGGCATCGGCGTTGCGCTCCTCCCCCGGCTTGCAGTCGACATGAACGACTCAAGCGTCCGGATCACCGACCTCGGCCCGCGAATAGCCCGACGTGTCATTGGCATCGCGCGTCACAGTGACCGCTACCACTCCGCGGCGGCGCGAGCGTTTCTCGCAACGGCGCTCGATGTCAGCCGGGAGACGGCCGAGGCACTCTCGGCTCCGGTCGTCGCCTAGGGCGTCGCGCGGAGCCGGCCCGCGTCCGACCCGAGGTACGCGTCGAGCTGGGCCTCGCTCATCGGCGATGCGAAGAGGAAGCCCTGGCCGAGCGCGCAGCCACGGTCAAGCAGCCGAGGCACCTGGGCCTCGTGCTCGATCCCTTCGGCGATGCACTGCATCTCAAGCGAGTAGGCAAGACGCACGAACGCGTCGATGAAGCCTGACTCGCAGGCCGGGTCGAGCAGGTGATCGACGAACGGCTTCGCGATCTTGACCGCGTTGAGCGGGAAGCTGTCGAGCCGCTCGAGCGACGAGCGTCCAGTGCCGAAGTCATCGAGAACGAGACGGACGCCGAGGGTGCGCAGCTCATCCATCCGCAGCTGAGACGAGTCGATGTCCCACATGACGTCGCTCTCGGTGACCTCGAGCATCAGGCTCTCGACGGGCAGCCGCGACTCGAACAGCACGCGCGCGACGGAGTCCGCGAGCTGGTCGCTGGCGAGCTCGGTCGGCGAGAGGTTGACCGACACACCAACGTCGCCGTAGCCGGGATGGCGATCCTGCCAGGCACGGGCGGCGAAGCAGGCCTGGCGCAGGACGGCGTTGCCGATCGGGATCATCATCCCGATCTCCTCGGCAACCGGAATGAACTCGCTCGGCTGCACGACTCCGAGCTCGACGGAGTGCCAGCGTGCGAGGGCTTCGAACGCGATGATCTTGCCGTCGCGCAGGTTGACGATCGGCTCGAACACGACCTTGATCTCATCGCGATCGAGCGCGCCCCAGAGCTCCAGCGCAAACTCATGCCGCTTCCGTACACGGGCATGCATCGTCGGCTCGTACTGGGCAAAGCAGTGCTTCCCTTGCGCCTTCGCCGAGTACATCGCCACGTCAGCGTTGCGCAGCAGCTCGTCGGCCGAGGTGGCAGAGCTGGCCAGGGCGACGCCAACACTCGCATGGATGAGGGTCTCCTGCCCGTGGAGGCTGAAGGGCCGCTGCATCGCCCGCATGAGCGACTCGGCGATGACCTCTGTCCCTCGCCCGTCGGCGCCTTCGAGGAGCACGGCGAACTCGTCTCCACCGAGGCGGGCTGCGATGTCACCCGGGCGGATCGCGCGCTCGACGCGCCGCGCGACCTCCGCGAGCACCTCGTCGCCGACGGCGTGGCCAAGCGTGTCGTTGATCGTCTTGAAGTCGTCGAGGTCGAGAAAGAGCAGTGCGGCAGACTCGTCACGGCCGATCGCCGCCTCGACCCGCTCGGTGAGCAACGCGCGGTTCGGGAGCCCCGTCAGCGCGTCGTGGTATGCCTGGTGGCGCAGCCGCTCCTTCAGGTCGGTCACCTCGGCGAGCGAACGCTCCAGCCGCCCGTTCTCGATCATCACGCTTGCGTGTCCGACAAAGGTCTCGAGGAGGCGCTGATCGTCCTGGTTGAACGAGTCGACGTCGCTCGACCGGTCGCCGACGACGAGAAGCCCGAAGGGCCCATTTTCACCGCGGAGCGCCGCGAAGATGCCGTCGGGGAGCTTGCGTACCGCGAGATAACCGTCAAGCGGATGGGGTGCGCGCGGTGCAGGCAGCAGCAGCGCGTCCGAGCCGCTTCCGAGCGCCTCGAGCACCTGCTCGTCGGCGGGGCTACGGGTGTCAACGTGTGCGGCAAGGTCACCGTGCGCTCCCATCGCGCTCCGGAGTCCCGGCTCGGTCTCCGTCGGGAAGAGGAAGATCTCGGCGTACTCGGCGCGGACGAGCTGCCGGATCGTGATCAGCAGCTGTCCGACGGCAAGGCTGAACTCGGGCGCACCCTGCGTCGCCTTCATCGACTCGTAGAGGAACTGAAGGTGCTCATGGCGCCGCGCCTGCGCTCCGTACGCACGAAGCGCCATCACCCCGATCACGCCGGGCAAGACGAGGAGAACGAGCGAGCGAACGCTGCCACGGGCGAGCTCGATCGCGACGAGGACGAGGTTCGAGACCCCGATCGTCGCCACGATGGAGATCCCGGCGGCGGTCACCATCTGCCGGACCGCGATCTCCCCCTCGGCCAGTCCGATGGCCCCGACGACGAGGATGATCCCGAGAAGCGATCCGGTCACGGCGGCAAGCAGCGCGGCGCCCCAGCCTGCGAGGTTGAATGGATGCCCGAGGTCGGCGAGGCTGCGGAACACGATCAGCACGACCGAGGTCGTCAACGCGAGCTGGGAGACATTGAAGACGAGCTTGGCGGCGCGCTGCCGGCGGACGAAGGCAAACGCAGTGCCCGCTCCGAGCAGCTGCGCTACGAGCAGCCCGCCGGGCGAGAGGACGAAGAGCCCCACGACGAGTCCGACCTCGCTCAGCGAGATCGTGTGCGCCTCGCGTGTGAAATGCACGTGGACGACGTACGCCTCGGCAAGGCAGAAGACAAGCGCGAGGCCCCACCACGGAATCCCGATGTCGACCGCCGGCGCCGCATCCATGTGCCGAAGCACGAGGATCCAGAGCACGAACGCCGTCTCAATCAGAAACAGGCAGTAGAACCAGATCCGAGCGGCCGCAAACATGGCGAACCGGGTGCGCGCTGCGGGTGGCCTGGCAGGCGGGGTGCTCATCGGTGCTGGCGTCGGGCCGGAGTCGGCACCGACCCCTAGCCCCAGAAGCTGGTGGCCCAGACGTTACCCGACCAGGAGTTTCCTGACCAGGAATTTCCGCTCCAGGAGTTGCCGCTCCACGAGTTGCCGCTCCAGCTGTTGCCACTCCACGAGTTGCCGCTCCAGCTGTTGCCGTTCCATGTGCCGCCCGACCACGAGTTGCCCGCAGCCTCGGCGACGGCGAGAGCGACCGCGTCGATCGGATGGCCAAAGATGTCCATCTCACCACTGAGCGTCGTGCCACCCATCGCGACGTGATCAGTTCCGCGTGAGGCGTCGATCGAGCCGCTGCCGTCGGACTGCTTCTTCACGTCGAGGCGAAGCGGCGCGTCCTTGGGCGGGTTCTTGGTCAGAAGCTTGCTGAGGTCGAGCTCGCCCTTGCCCTGCGCATTATCGTCGGAGCCCGGCACCTTCTGTCCGTTGTCACCGATGTACTTCATCAGCTGGTCCGGCGTGAGGTTCGGATACTTCTGGAGGATCAGCGCCGCCGCACCCGAGGCGATCGCTGTCGCCTCGGACGTTCCCGAGCCGCGTGAGTAGCTGTCGCCCAGAATGCCCTCCGGGTGAGCCAGGTCGACGTAGGAACCGACGACCCGCAGACCCTGGAGGTGCGATCCGGGCGTGACGAAGTCGGGCCGCTTTGCTCCGGGAAGGGCGCTGCAGCTTGCCGAGTACGTGCCCATGGTGTCGTCCTTGAAGGCAGCCGTGCCCTTCGAGTCGTACGCACCAACCGCGCCGATCATCGGGTCGTACGCCGGGTCGGCAAGACCGGGGGCTCCGTGACCCTTCTGGTACCCGGTGTTCCCGGCGGCGGCGAAGACAACGATGCCTGCCTTCCACGCCTGCTCAACAGCGAACGCGAGCGGGTCGACGTAGTAGGGCTGTGTCGCGTTCGTGCCGTAGGAGAGGTTGAGGATGCGGATGTTCAGACCGGGGTCGTGCGCGTGCTGGACGACCCAGTCGATCGCCGCGATCACCTGGGTCACATCGGCACCACCGTCAGCGCTCGCAACCTTGATCGAGACGATGCGCGCGTCGGGCGCCATGCCGCGATACACCGCTGCGGGCGCGCTCGTGTACGGCGCGACTGCCGACGGGTCGCGGCCGGCGATCAGGCCCGCCATGAACGTGCCGTGGCCGAAACTGTCGAGGTTCCGCCGGGTCGGCGACTGCGACTCGAGTGAGAGGTCGGGGCCGTAAAGGATCTTGTTCGGCGTGCTCAGGCCCTGGACAGGGCTCACACCCGAGTCGATGACAGCCACGTCGATGCCGGCGCCCGTATATCCGGCGTCCCACCAGGCCTGCGCGCCCATCGCGGTGGTCACATTGTCCATCGAGTACGCGTCGGTGAACGGGTCGTACGTCGAGGCGGCGCTACCGACGGCGGCGAAGCAGAGCGACCCGACCAACACAACGAGGAGCGCAGCAAGGCCACGTCCCCTGGCGGCCATCCCCATCCGCTTCGAACCTTCCGCAGTCAATTCCCTTGAACTCCTCTGCACGCGTCCAGCGCCTCGTCTCGGGGCATCGAATCTCGGCCGCAGAGCCAAGACCGGCCAAGCGTACGAGACAGGGGCGGCACGTTCCTCCCCCGTTCGGGGTACTTCAACGAAGATCCCCCGATCGAGGCAGGGCTAGCTGCGGGAGCTTCCGGGCGGCGGTGTTACTCGACCGTGACGGTCTTCGCGAGGTTCCGCGGCTGATCGACGTTCAGGCCGCGGAGGCGCGCAATGCGATAGGCGAGCAACTGCAGGGGAAGCGTGGCGAGGACAGCCTGGAGGAAGGCCGGAGACTTCGGCACGTAGATGACGTCGCTTGCGTGGTGCTGGATGTCCTCGTCGCCGTCGGTCGCGATCGCAATCACGTGGGCGCCGCGGGCTCGGGTCTCCTGGATGTTCGAGATGATCTTGTCGTAGACGACGTTCATCCGGGTTGCAACCACGACAACGGGTGTCCCCTTCTCGAGCAGCGCGATCGGCCCGTGCTTCATCTCGCCGGCGGAGTACGCCTCGGTCGGGATGTAGGAGATCTCCTTCAGCTTGAGCGCGCCCTCGAGCGCCACGGGCAGCCCGATGTGGCGGCCGAGGAAGAGGAAGAACGGCTCGCGGTAGAAGCGCTCGGCGATGTCGTTGATCGGATGGTCGCCGTCGAGGAACCGCTGCATCTTCTCGGGAAGCTTGTAGACCTCGTCGAGGATGAACTCGATCTCGTCGGTCGGCAGCGTGCCGCGCTGGCGCGCCAACTCGAGGCCGATCAGATACATCAGCCCGACCTGCGCCGAGAAGGTCTTCGATGCCGCGACACCGACCTCGAGGCCTGTATGGGTATAGAGCACCGAGTCGACCTCGCGAGTGATCTGCGATCCCATCTGGTTCGTGATCGCCACGGTGCGAGCGCCAAGTGAGCGAGCAAGCTGCATCGCCTGGATCGTGTCGCGGGTCTCACCTGACTGCGAGATGCCGATCACGAGCGTGTCCTTGTCGAGAACAGGGTTGCGATAGATCCACTCGCTGGCGACGTCGGGCTCGACCGGGACGCGCGCCCACTCCTCGATCACGTACCGACCGACGACACCGGCGTGGTAAGCGGTGCCGCACGCGACGACGACGATGCGGCGGAGCTCACGCATGTCCTGCTCGTTCAGTCCGAGGCCGTCCTGCACGAGGACGCCGTGGCGAATCCGGTCGCCGATCGTCTCGCGGAAGCCTTCCGGCTGCTCGTAGATCTCCTTGAGCATGAACGTCTCGTAGCCGTCGCGCTCGGCGACCTCCTCATCCCAGTCGATCTCGATCGTCTCGAGCTCGACAGGCGAGCCGTCCTCGGCGCGGACGACCTTGACGCCCTCAGGCGTGATCTCGACGATGTCGCCATGGTCGGGGTACTGGACCCGGCGTGTCTCGGCGAGGAAGGCGGCAAGGTTGGAGGCGAGGAAGTTCTCGCCCTCCCCAAGCCCAACGACCAGCGGGGTCTGGCAACGGACGCCGACGAGCCGGTTGGGCTGGTCGTGATGGATCACGACGAAGGTGAAGTGGCCATCAAGGCGCTGGTAGACCGCGCGGACAGCCTCGACGAGGTCGCCGGTGTAGACGCTCTCGAGCAGGTGGGCGACCACCTCGGCGTCGGTCTGGGAGCTGAACGCGTGGCCGCCTGCCTCGAGCTCCGCCTTGAGCTCGCGGTAGTTCTCGACGATCCCGTTCAGGACGATTGCAAGCTTGCTCTCGTCGCAGCCGGTAAGTGGATGTGCGTTGTCCTCATTGACGCCGCCGTGGGTTGCCCAGCGCGTGTGGCCGAGGCCGGTGGTCGCGGCTGACCCGTGCGAGTCGGTGAACTCCTTGAGGGCTGCAAGGTTCCCGACGGCGCGCACGTACTCGAGCCCGTCCGACTCGAGGAGCGCGATTCCAGCCGAGTCGTACCCGCGGAACTCGAGGCGCTGCAGCCCTGCGATCAGAAGATCCTTCGAAGCGCGCGTTCCGACGTATCCGATGATTCCGCACATGCGAAGACTTCCTTTCCTACACGGGCCGGTGTTCGTTGGTGACAGTCAAGAAAGCGGCTCCGGAAACGCCAAAGCTCGGCCTGGGATCCGCTCCGACTCCGGGGCGGTCAGCCGAGCTCACTCTCGACGAGCCTTGCGATCCTACCACAGGCATCCTGCGCAACTGCCTCATTTTCTGCCTCCACGAGCACCCGTATCACCGGCTCGGTGCCTGACGCCCGGACGAGAACGCGGCCCGTGTGCCCGAGTTTCGCGTTCGTCGCGTCAACCTCGTCGATGATCGCCGGGGTGAGGATCTTCGCCGTCACGTGAATGTTCTCCTTGCATTGCGCGAAGCGCGGCATCGTGGCCGCGGCCGCGCTCAACGACCGCCCTGCGAGGGCCGAGCAGAGCAGGAGCGCAGCGGCGAGCCCGTCGCCGGTGACGTGATCGCGCAGGTAGATGATGTGACCGGACTGCTCGCCGCCAAGAACGCCCCCCTCGGCGTCGAGCGCCTCGAGGACGTAGCGGTCGCCGACATCGGTCGTGAGCACCCGGATCCCATACTCCCGCATGAGCGCGTGAAAGCCGAGATTCGTCATCTGCGTGACCGCGACGACATCCACTCCGAGAGCCGGGGCGAGAATCGCAAGGATCTCGTCACCGTCGACGAGCGCGCCGTTCTCATCGACGGCAAGCATCCGGTCGCCGTCACCGTCGAAGGCGATTCCCAGATCGAAGCCGCCGACGACGACAGTGTGCTGAAGGGTGGCAGTGTCGGTGGCACCACAGCCGACGTTGATGTTCGACCCGTCCGGCTCGTTTGCGAGCGCGAAGACCTCGGCGCCCAGACGCTGGAACGCGAGCGGCGCGATGTGCGAGTAGGCGCCATGGGCGCAGTCGACCGCGATCCGCAGCCCTGAAAGCGGGGAGCCGAAGCGTTCGAGGACGTAGGCCAGGTAGCCGTCGGTCGAGGTGTCGAGATGGACGATCTCGCCGACACGGTCAGCTGGTGGTGCGTCGAGCAGGGCCTCGATCGCCTCCTCGTCGGCATCCGAGAGCTTGTGCCCGTCGGCGGAGAAGAACTTGACGCCGTTGTACTCGGGCGGGTTGTGCGAGGCCGAGATGACGACGCCGAGGTCGAGCCGCTCGAGCGCGACCGCTGGTGTCGGCAGTACTCCGCCGAGCACCGCTGTCCCGCCCGCCGAGGCCACCCCGCGCCCGAACGCCTCCTCCAGTTGCGGCCCCGACGCGCGCGTATCCCGGCCGACGAAGACCCGCTCGGCACCGCTCCAGAGAGTGGCCGCACGCCCGAGTCGTTCGACGAGATCGACCGTGAGCCACTCGCCGACAACACCGCGCACACCGTCGGTTCCGAAATATCGCCGAGCCACGGCTGAGGAGGTTAGTGCGAAGCGCGCCCGGACGCCGCAGAGCCGTTCAAACACGCGACGCCGAGTCTCTACGATCATCCGGTGACGTTCGACGAACACCTTGCCGTTCGGATTCGCTCGCTCGTCGAGGCGAGTGCCGGTCTCAGCGAGACGAAGGTCTTCGGCGGGATTGCCTTCCTGGCCAACGGGAACATGGCGGTCGCCGCGAGTGGAAACGGCGGGATCGTCGTTCGCGTCGCCCCTGACCGATCGGCCGACCTCGTCGCGACGACCGAAGCGCGAATGATGAAGATGCGCGGCAAGACCATGCACGGCTGGCTCCGCATCGACGCGGCCCACGTCGAAAGCGACGAGGCCCTAGCGACCTGGGTCGACCTCGGTATCTCGTATGCCGCCTCGCTCCCTGCGAAGCCGACGACGTAAACCCGCGGAGGAGGCAGCGGACTTCAAGCTGGAGGTCGTGACCCTCCCCGTCGCCGATGTGGACAGGGCAAAGAGCTTCTACCTCGACCAGGCCAGCTTCGGTCTCGACGTCGACCATCGCGCAGCCGACACGTTCCGCGTCGTACAGCTCACACCGCCCGGATCGGCCTGCTCATTCGCGGCCTGCACCTTCGCTTCGCGCCCGTTTGCCCCACGCGTGCGCGGCATATAGTGGGGCGATGTTCTCGGTCGCCGCGGAAGGGTACGACCGCTACATGGGCCGATACTCGATCCCGCTTGCCCCGGGGTTCTGCGACTTCTCGCTGGTCGCCGCTGGGCAGCGCGTCCTCGACGTCGGCTGTGGCCCGGGCGCTCTGACCGCCGAGCTGGTCGGTCGGCTGGGTGCGAGCGCGGTCGCTGCAGTCGAGCCATCGGTCCCGTTCGTCGAGGCGGTGTCGGAGCGGTATCCAGGAGTCGACGTACGCCAGGCGTCCGCCGAGCACCTCCCGTTTCCGGACGGCACGTTCGACGCCTCGCTCGCGCAGCTCGTCGTTCACTTCATGGCGTCGCCGGTCGGCGGGCTTCGCGAGATGGCGCGGGTCACGAGGCCTGGGGGTGTCATTGCAGCGTCGGTGTGGGATCACGCCGGCGGCGGCGGAGCGCTGAGCCGCTTCTGGGCGGCCGCCCGGGAGCTTGATCCGGGGGTCGATGACGAGTCCGGGCTCGCTGGATCTCGAGAAGGCCACCTCGGCGAGCTCCTCCGGGAGGCGGGGCTGAAGGAGGTCGAGGAGACGGCGCTCTCGGTGAGAGTCGAGCACGCGACGTTCGACGAGTGGTGGGAGCCCTTCACCTTCGGCGTGGGCACGGTCGGCGTGTACCTCTCGCAGCTCGCCGCCGAACACCAGGCCCGTCTGCGCGACCGCTGCCGCACCGCATTCCCAGACGGCGGCCTGATCATGGACGCTCGCGCCTGGGCAGCGCGCGGCCGCACCTAGAGCGCTTCGGGACAGCTGGCCCGGAGGGGCTGGCGGCGTGGTCGGTGCAAGGGAGGCAGGTACTCTGAATTGGCCGTGTGCAACACGCTCGTATGCCTTCGCTCAGGGCTTCGTTGATCGAGGTCGTCTGTGATGCGTGCGGCTGGATGGCAATCACAGGCCAGGGGCCGAACATCGTCTGGGCCGAGCATGTCCCTGCCTGCCCTGCCATCGGCGGCGCGGTACGACTGCTTCCCGAGGTGACGCCGACCTACGGATTTCCCGGCCCCGTCAGCCTGTGCAAACATCAGCTCGTCCGGCGCCAGATCGCAGTCTCGGCACGCGGTGTCAAGCGTTACTCGATCGTCTGCGAGCTCTGCGGACGACGACCCGTCCCCGCGTAGGGTGGCCCGAGTGTCGGAAGCGGACGCCGGGCGTGAGCTCGTCCGCAGGCCTACTCTGGAGCCATGAGCGAGCCGATAACGCTGACACCGGTATTCACTCCGGATGAGAACAGGTGGACGATGACCAAGTTGGCCGAATGGCCGGCAGTCGTCACGTGCGGACGAACGGTTGAGGAGGCGCCGAGCCGCTCACCATCGGCCTTGCCGTGGTGTGAGGCTACGAGACCTCGAACGCCACCTGAGTGACAACAGCTGCGTCGTCGTGCGCGTGGGCGCCAACCACACGATCTGGCTCAACGTTGCACGTGATCTGCGCGCGCCGCTCCAACGTCACCGCGATATACCGACCGGCACCGCCCGAGCAATCTGTCGGCAGATCGGGATCCCCCGCCCACCGCCTCGCGCTGAGAGCCAGCCGCTGGGACGGCAGCGACAGTCGGCTGTGCTGGCGTTCATACGCCAGGCACCACGGATCAGGAGGAGGGTGAAGTGCTGGTTAGCGCTTCGAGAACTGCGGGGCCTTGCGCGCCTTGTGCAGGCCGGCCTTCTTGCGCTCGACCTGACGGGCGTCACGCGTGAGGAAGCCCTGCCGCTTGAGCGGCACGCGGTAGTCCGGGTTGATCTCGACGAGTGCGCGGGCGATACCGTGACGGACAGCGCCAGCCTGGCCGGATGCGCCGCCTCCGTGCACGCGGACACGGAGGTCGTACTGCGTGGAAAGCTCGGTCATGTCAAGCGGCGACATGATCATCTTCTGATGCGTCAGACGCGGGAAGTAGACCTTGAGCTCCTTGCCGTTGATCCACGTCTTGCCGTCGCCGGGACGGAGGATCACGCGCGCAACAGACGTCTTGCGCTTGCCCGTGCCGAGGTATTGAGCCTGTGCTGCCATTAGAAGGGCTTGGGAGCCTGTGCCTCGTGGGGATGGTTCGGGCCCGCGTAGATCTTCAGCTTCGTGATCTGGGCACGGCCGAGACGATTCCGGGGGAGCATTCCCTTGACGGCCTTCCGCAGAACCTCGGTCGGGCGGTGCTCGAGCTGCTCACGCAGCGAGCGGACGCGCAGACCACCGGGGTAGCCGGAGTGGCGGTAGTACTTCTTGTCCTCGAGCTTCTTGCCCGTGACGGCGATCTTCTCGCAGTTCACGACGACGACGAAGTCACCCGTGTCGATGTGCGGGGTGAACTGCGGCTTGTTCTTGCCGCGCAGCCGGTCGGCGATCTGCGTCGCGAGGCGTCCCAGGGTCAGGCCGTCGGCATCGACGACGTACCAATCCTTGGTGAGCTCGTTGGTCTTTGCGCTGTAGGTCTTCATAGGGTCACACAGAGAAACGACGGACTGAGCGCCCGCCGAGGGGGGATGGTAGCAGGACGATCGCAGCCGCGGGCGCAGCGGCGAGCACAGCGGCGAACACGGCGAGTGGCGTGGAGCCTCCCGCGGTGTAGATCACACCGCCTCCGAGGGCCAGCACGGCGCCGGCAAAGCTCGACATCAGGTCGGAGAAACCGATGAGGCGGCCCCGCTCCGACGGTCGTGCGCCGGAGACGAGCTCGGTCGACGCGGCGACGAACGAGAGGTTCCAGCCGAGCCCGAGACCGAAGAGCGAGAGCGACATGCCGGGGATCCCGGAGACCCAGATCAGCGCCCCGTTCGACGCCGCCATCACGAGCAGGCCGATCACCATCGAGCGGCGCCGCCCGATCCGCTCGACGAGATCGCCGACGATCAGCACGAGGCCGTACATCCCGACGATGTGCGCGCTGATCACGGTGAAGACGCTGCCGTGCGGATGGTGGTGGCCGACGGCGACGTAGCCAGCGAGGTTCATCACGCCGACCATGACGCTGAAGCTCGCGACCGCCGCGACCAGGGCGGTGAGCATCCCGGGGCGGCGGATGATCTCCGCAAGCGGGGCGGCGGGCTCATCGCCCTCGCCTGCATGGGTCGAGAACGCCTTCGAGAGCTCCTTCGGGTCGGGTCGAACCCCGAAGGAGATCAGGAGGCCGCCGA
The DNA here is from genome assembly GCA_037142875.1 of Actinomycetes bacterium. GTDB lineage: Bacteria > Actinomycetota > Thermoleophilia > Gaiellales > Gaiellaceae > PALSA-600. The sequence goes on from JBAWZV010000004.1 coordinate 109,405, forward strand.
GCGCGAAGAGCGATGACGCAAGCCACGGCCAGGCGAGCTCGCTCGGCGTCAGCGGCCGGTTCGCAAACAGCGGCCCGAAGATCAGCGGCCCGAACACCGCGCCGGAGACCGCACCGAACAGGACGATCGACATCCCCCGCGCACGCATCGCGGGCGCGAACATCTCGGCCGCCGCCGCCCGCGAGAGGAGCACGATCGTCTGGGACGCGCCACACAGGCCAAGGCCGATGAAGACGAGCTCGCCCGAGGACGACCAGCAGCCGAGCGCCGTGACGGCCGGGCCGGCGATCCCAAGCACGAACCCGAAGCGAATGACCGGCATTCGCCCGACCCGATCAGACAGCCGTCCCGCGGGGCCGACGGCCAGCGCGCCGGCGATCAGGAACACCGCCGGCCCGAGGCCGAGGATGCTCCTAATCCCCGTGACGGCGACGAGCGTGACCGTGCCGAGCGCGATCGCGAGCTGGATCATCCCGGAGAGACACACGAGTCCGGCGGCGAGCAGGAAGGCGTTTCGGCGAACCGGCGTCATCGGAGCACCGCCTCGACCCCTGCCCGAAACGACGCTGCGCCCCCGCGAGACGGATGGCGGACGTACGTGCCCCCGAAGGCGTCGTGCGCGACACGCCCCACCGCGACCACCTGTCTGCCGCGTGCGAGCTCACGAGCGAACGGGAGCCCAGCCTCGACCTCTGCCCGGGTCGGTGGCCGGTTCGACCGCTCGTCGCCCGGGTGAGTCGGGACGACGTTCCAGAGCAACACGCCGTCGCCGATCCCGAGCCCACCGAGCACGGCATGGACGATCGTGGCTGTCGCCTCGGCGAGTCCGCCCCCGGTCACCTGGCGCTCGGAGGTGAGTGGGATGCCGGAGATACGCGCGCCGCGGTACCCGGGCGCCTCTGCGACCAGGATCACCCGTGCGTGCGCACGGGAGTCGAGGTACGCGGCAAGCCGTTCGCGCAGGAGCGGCGCCCGGTCGCCCTCATCGTAGAAGTTGAACGTCGAGCCGATGCGCGCCGCCGCGAGGCGGTCGACGAAGTCGCGTTGGGGCCTTGCGGGGATCAGGCGACGGGCAACGCGCCGCCGAGGGAGAGCTTCCCCGGAACGGTGACGCGGTAGGTGTTCGGCGCCTGCTGGTCGCCCGGGCCGATCGTGACCGTGCCCTTGGCACCCTCGAAGACCCCGGTGCCGCCAGTGATCGGAAGCACGATGTCGCCCTGAGCGTTCGCGTTCACGTACCCCTCGTAGGTGATCGTGCCGAACGTCGGGAACGTCGCGATCGCCACCATGCGCTGCTTCGTCGCGGTCGTGTAGAGGACGCGACCTGCGTCGAACCCGACGGGCTTGCCCTTGGCCTTGCCGAACTGCGTAGCCAGGTTCTGGAGCAGATCCTTGAAGTCGATGTTGTCGCCCTTGTTCTCCTTGCCGAGCGGCTTTGTGTCGTGCTGCCGCGCGATCGTGTTGATCGACATCAGGCGGAGCGTGACGGTGTCGGCGAGCGCGGCCGTGGGCCACGAGAGCGCAACGAGCGTAAGCCCGAGTGTTGCCAGACGACGCGTCATAGGCGCCATTGTGCCGAACCGAACCGCTCTTGCCGGGGGATCATGCAACCGGGCCGCTCGTGAAGACGAGCGAGTAGGTGTTCGGTGCCCGCTTACCCTGGCCGACACCGACGGTGAGCGTGCCGTGCGCGTGCGCGTAACGGCCCGTCCCACCCGCGACCGGGATCCCGAGCGCGCCACCTGGAAGGGCCTTGACGGGGCCGTAGAGGCGAATCGTCCCGTTCGGCAGAACCGCCTTGCCGTCGAACGTCGCAGTCGTCGGCCCCGTGAACGTCATCGTCCCCTCGTCCTGCCCGACCGTCGCGCCCGTCTTTCGCCCGAACTGCGGCGACGCGTTCACGAGCGTGTCGCGGTAGGTGACCGTGTCGCCCCTGCTCGCGCCGGCAGGGCGAATGTCGGTTGGGACGATCCGCACCGCGACCGACGTGAGACGGAGCGTGATCGAGTCCGGCCCTGCTCGCGCACTCGGCACGAGCGCCGCGACGATCAGTCCAGTAGAGACTGTTCGACGCCGCAGCCCCATGGGATCACTCCCACTCGATGGTCGCCGGCGGCTTCGACGTCACATCGAGCACCACGCGGTTGACCGCCTCGATCTCGTTCACGATCCGCGAGGCGACCTGCTCAACGAGGTCGTAAGGCAGGCGAGCCCAGTCGGCGGTCATCGCGTCGTCGGACGTGACGGCGCGGATGACGATCGGGTACCCGTAGGTCCGCGAGTCGCCCTGCACCCCGACCGATCGGATCGCCGGAAGCACGCAGAACGACTGCCAGAGCTCGCGGTAGAGGCCGGCCTTGCGCACCTCGTCCTGGAGCACAGCATCGGCCTCCCGGAGGGTCTCGAGCCGCTCGGCCGTGACGTCCCCGATGATCCGGATCGCTAGGCCGGGGCCGGGGAAGGGCTGGCGCCACACGAGCCGCTCGGGCATCCCGAGCTCCTCGCCGACGCGCCGCACCTCGTCCTTGAAGAGGTGCCGCAGCGGCTCGACGAGCTTCAGCTCCATGTCAGCCGGCAGGCCGCCGACGTTGTGGTGGCTCTTGATCGTCTCGGCGACACCGTCCTCGCCGCCGGACTCGATCACGTCGGAGTAGAGCGTGCCCTGGACGAGCCAGTCGACCTCGCCGAGCTTGCGCGCCTCCTCCTCGAAGACGCGGATGAACTCCTCGCCGATCCGCATGCGCTTCTCCTCCGGCTCGGAGATGCCGGCGAGCTTCGTGAGGAAACGCTCCTGCGCCCGAACGTGAACGAGCGGCACGTGGAAGTGCCCGCCGAACGTCTCGACGACCTGCTCAGCCTCGTCCTTGCGCATGAAGCCGTGGTCGACGAAGACACAGGTGAGCTGGTCGCCGATCGCCTTGTGCACGATCAGTGCCGCAACAGCGCTGTCAACGCCGCCGGAGAGGCCGCAGAGCACGCGGCCGCTACCGACCTGGGCGCGGATCCGCTCTACCTGCTCCTCGATCACCGCGGCCGGCGTCCAGATCGGCGACGCGCCGGCAACCGAGTAGAGGAAGTTCTTCAGCACCTCCTGGCCGTGCGGCGTGTGCACGACCTCGGGGTGAAACTGGATCCCGTAGAGCTTGCGCGCGGCATCCTCAAACGCCGCGATCGGCGTCGAGGGCGACCGGCCGACGACGCGGGCGCCGGTCGGCGGTGCGGTGACGGAGTCTCGGTGCGACATCCACACGGTCTGCGCCGACGGGAGACCCTCGAAGAGAGCGCTCTCCCCCGCCTCGAGATCGGCCTTGCCGAACTCTGCCGTGCCGGTGCGGTTGACCGTCCCGCCCAGCTCGAGCGCCATCAGTTGCATGCCGTAACAGATGCCGAGGGTTGGGATCCCGAGGTCGAAGATCGCGGGGTCGATCCGTGGTGCACCGTCGGCGTAGACCGACGCAGGGCCGCCCGAGAGGATCAGCGCAGCCGGGTTGCGGCGGGCGATCTCGGCCGCGGTCGCGCGATGCGAGACGAGCTCCGAGTAGACGCGCGCCTCGCGGACGCGGCGCGCAATCAGCTGCGAGTACTGGCCACCGAAATCGAGCACCAGCACGGGCCGCTCCTCCTCGAGAGAGGGGTGGCTCGGCGGGACGATCTCAGCTGCGACGGTAATTGGGTGCGTCCTTCGTGATCGTGATGTCGTGCGGATGCGACTCGCGCAGACCGGCACCGGTGATCCGGACGAATCGAGCGCTCTTGAGCGCCTCGACGGTCGGCGCGCCGCAGTAGCCCATCGCCTGGCGAAGCCCGCCGACGATCTGATGGACGACTGCGTTCAGCGGGCCCTTGTACGGCACCCGACCTTCGATGCCTTCGGGCACGAGCTTCTCGACGTCCTCGACATCGCCCTGGAAGTAGCGGTCCTTGGAGTAGCTGCGGGCCTTCATCGCGCCGATCGAGCCCATGCCGCGGTACTCCTTGTAGCGCTCGCCGTGCGAGAAGACAACATCGCCGGGCGACTCGTCGGTGCCCGCGAGCATCGAGCCGAGCATCACCGTGTCAGCGCCGGCGGCAAGAGCCTTGGCAACGTCACCGGATGAGATCAGCCCACCGTCGCAGATCACCGGAACGCCGTGACGGCTCGCGACGGCGGCGACGTCGTGGACGGCCGTGAGTTGCGGCACGCCGACACCGGCGACGATGCGGGTCGTGCAGATCGACCCGGGGCCGACGCCGGCCTTGACCGCGTCTGCGCCGCCGTCGATCAGCGCCTCGGCTGCCTCACCGGTCGCGATGTTGCCGGCGATCACCTCGAACTCTCCCGATACGCCCTTGATGCGCGTCACCATCTCAACGACGCTGCGTGAGTGACCGTGCGCGGTGTCGACGACGAGGATGTCGGCACCCGCATCGACGAGCGCCTGAGCGCGCTCGAAGGCGTCGGGGCCAACCCCGACAGCGGCGCCGACCCGAAGCCGGCCGTGCGTGTCCTTGGTCGCGCGCGGAAACTCGATCCGCTTCTGGATGTCCTTGACGGTGATGAGGCCCTTGAGAACGCCGATCGAGTCGACGACGGGAAGCTTCTCGATCCGGTGTGCGTGCAGAAGGCTCTCTGCCTCGGCAAGCGTCGTCCCGATCGGTGCGGTGACGAGGCCGCTCGAGGTCATGACGGCGGACACCGGCTGCGTCATGTCCTTCTCGAAGCGGAGGTCGCGGTTGGTCAGGATCCCGACGAGGCGGCCTTCGGCGTCGGTGATCGGAACGCCCGAGACGTGGTAGTGCTCCATCAGCGCGAGCGCGTCTGCGACGAGCGCGGTCGGCGGAAGGGTCAGCGGCTCGACGATCATTCCGGACTCGGAGCGCTTGACCTTGTCGACCTCTGCGACCTGATCGGCGATCGACAGGTTGCGGTGGACGATCCCGATGCCTCCCTCACGGGCGAGCCCGATCGCCATCCGCGCCTCGGTCACCGTGTCCATCGCAGCAGAGACGACGGGAATCTCGAGCACGATCGTCCGTGTCAGACGGGTCGCGGTCGAGACGTCGTTCGGGAGAACAGCCGACTCGGCCGGGACGAGCAGCACGTCGTCGAACGTCAGCCCTTCCTTGCCGAACTTGTCAGAGCGGGCGAACTCGGCTTCGACCTCGAACCGTTCGACTCTGCCCACGTCCATGAAGCAACTTTACCCGGCGAGCCGGAAGACGGTCGAGGGGCTGTCAGGCGGGGACGGCAACGAGCTCTGCAACGGTCACGCCGGCCTGCAGATGCACGGCCTCGCGGGGGTCGAAGCGGCCTGCGCCAATCTCAAGGGTCGATGCCGCTCCGGCCGCGACGGCCATTCGCAGCGCGTCCTCGTGCGACCGGCCGGCAACCTGGGCTGCGATGAAGCCTGCAAGCAGCGTGTCGCCCGCGCCGACGGTCGAGATCGGCTCCAGACGCGGTGCCACGGCTCGGAAGCGCTGAACATCGCGTCCGTCGCGGAAGAGAGCGACGCAGCCGGTGTGCGTCGTGATGATCACGTTGCGCGCCCCGAGCTCGGCGATCCGGTCGAGGCCGAGCATGAAGTCCTCGTCGTCGTGGAACTCCTGCCCGACGAGCGACTCTGCCTCGTGCTGGTTCGGCGCGACGAGAAAGGGTTCGGCGCCGATGCCGATTCGCAGTGGCTCGCCGTCGGTGTCGAGAATCACGGGGACGTGCCGCCGGGTCAGATCGTGGATCGCCTCGGCATAGAAGTCGTCGGCGACGTCCCGCGGCAGCGAGCCGGCGAGAACGACGAAGTCGGCCCCCTGGATGAGGTAGGCGATCTTCTCGCGGAGCGTCTCGAGCTCCTCGAGCTTCACCTGAGGCCCCCACTCGTTGATCTCCGTGTAGCTGGACGTGGTCGGGTCGACGACGGCCGTCGTGGTGCGCGACTCGGCCTCGATCCGAACAAAGTCGTTGAGGATCGCCTCGCCGGTCAGGCGCTCGATGATCCGCAGCCCGGCCTGGCCACCCGCAAGCCCGGTGGCGACGACGGGCACGCCAAGCGTCTTGAGCGCGCGGGCGACGTTGATTCCCTTGCCGCCCGCAAGCGGCAGGCCGGCGCTGGCGCGATGACGTTGCCCCCGCTGGAAGTTCGGCACCGTGATGGTTCGGGCGAACGCGGCGTTGAGTGTGACGGTGACGATCACGTGATCAACCCGAGCATATTGTGGACTGTACGACGCGCATACCAGGCGATGCGCGTCCTCACGCTCGGCGCATGAACCGTCCGTGATGCAACGAGCGGACGACGGCCGATGAGCCGTGTCCCGTCGTAGACGTCGATCGTGCCGACGACGCTCCCCTTGTCGATCGGCGGGACGAGGTACGTCGGCGCGACGACCCGCTCGCTCAGCTTCACGCCGATGTGCACGACGGTCTGGAGCGGGCTCGCGGCCACGAGCTGGAGCGGCGTCATGCCGTACGGCAACGACACGTCCGCGTAGGTCGTGTCCGCCGCGACGACGTTGACCAGGCGATACCGCGCGAGGCCGTAGGCAAGCAGCGTCTCAAGATCCGCGTTGCGCTGGTACCGAGACGGCGACCCGAGGATCGCCGCGTAGAGCGTGATGCCGTTCCCCTGCACTGCTGCAACCTGCGACCAGCCCGCCCCGTGCGTGTGCCCGGTCTTGACACCGATGACGCCCGGGAAGGCGCCGAGCAGGTCGTTCCACGTGTGGACGACCCTCCCGGCAGAGATCGTGTCCGACGTCTCGGCGACGGTCGTGCGGATCACCGGGACGTGCATCGCAGCCCGCGCGAGCACGGTCACGTCTGCGGCGCTCGAGTACGCGCCGGAAGCGTCCAGCCCGTCTGGCCGGACGAAGTTCGAGTCGTGCAGGCCAAGCTGGGCGGCCTTCGCGTTCATGAGCGCCGCGAAGGCGGGGAACGACGGCGCGGTGGCGAGGGCGAGAGCGTCGGCGGCGTCGTTCGCCGACTGGATCAGTGAGGCCTTGACCAGATCGAGCACCGTGATCGACTCATGCGCGGCCAGGGCAACGGACTCCTGGCCGACGGCGGCGGCGCGGGGGTCGACGTCCACGACGTCCGTGAGCTGGTGATGTTCCAGCGCGACGATCACTGTCATCAGCTTCGTGATCGACGCGATCGGCAGACGCGCGTCGGCGTCGTGCGAGACGATCACCTCACCCGTCGTTGCATTCACGACGATCCAGGCGCGTGCGTCGGGATCCGGTGACGGGACGGTCGCGGTTGCGGCGACAGCGGAGGTCGCGCCGGCAGTCGCCAGCGCGAGGAGGACGGCGAGGCGTCTCATCGCAGCCGGATCTTCTCGCCGATGAAGAGCGCCGTTGGCGTGACGGACGGGTTGAGCGTGACGAGGGCTGCTTCGGTTAGGCCTGTCTGCGCGGCGATCGAGGCGAGCGTGTCGCCTGCCTTCACGACGTACGCGCTCCGCGCGGCGTGCGTGGCCGCCGGGTGAGCCTTCACCGGCTTGATGAGCTGGGCATGCGCCGGTGCGGGCGTGTCGCCGGTGGAGTGATCGAGCCGATGCCGCGCGAGCGCAACGAACACCGAGACGGCGAGGAGCGATGCGGCGGGCAGTGAGTAGGCGCGCCAACCGCGGCCCGGAACGGCTACCACCCCGAGACGGCCCACAGCTCACTCCGGAGACGTGCAGCCTCGGCGCCCGCAGCTGTGCGGTAGTCGCCGCCCGCCTCGCGAAACGCGTAGTTGACCGAGCGCGATGCGTTGACGATGGCGCTCGCCGGGCCGCTCGTGAAGGCGCGTGCCAGGTCGGCGGGCTGCGCGCCCTGCGCGCCAATGCCCGGAAGTAGGAGCACCGAGCGCGGCATCAGCCGCCGGGCCTCTCCGACCGCCCTCGGGTGGGTGGCACCGACAACTGCGCCGACCGCCGAGAGGCCGTGCTCGCCGACGACATCGGCGCCCCAGTCGGACACGAGCTCGGCGACGTGCTGCCACATGGGTCGGCCGTCGGAGAGCGGGACGTCCTGGACGTCGCCGCCCGAGTTCGATGTCTTGACGATGCAGAAGATTCCGGCCCCGTACCGACGCGCGGCCGCGAGGTAGGGCTCGATCGACTCCCGTCCGAGCCACGGGTTCACCGTGAGGGCGTCGGCGAGCGGCTCCGCGCCCTCAAGGTACGCCGCCGAGTAGGCACGCGCCGTCGAGCCGACATCGCCGCGCTTGCCATCGGCGATGACGAGCAGCCCTGCCCGCCGCGCGTACGCGCACACCTCGGCGAACGCCGCCATCCCGGGAGCGCCAAGCGCCTCGAAGAAGGCGAGCTGCGGCTTGACGGCGACCGCGTGCTGTGCGACAGCGTCGACGATGCCGCAGCAGAACCTCGCGACGTCGCCGCCGAGCTCCACAGGTAGCAGCTCCGGCACCGGGTCGAGACCGACGACGAGCTGGCTTCGCTTCCGGGTGACCTCCTCCGCGAGGCGGTCACCGAACATCATCGTCTCGCCGGCCATCCCCAGAGGTTATCCCCGAGAACGACAGAGGGCCGCACGTATGCGGCCCTCGTCAGACAAGCATCGTGCAACGAACTGTCCTAGCCCTTCAGTGCCGCCTTGAGCTGGCTGCCTGCGCTGAACTTCGGAACCGTCGTCGCGGCGATCTGGACACGCTCACCGGTACGCGGGTTGACGCCCTGGCGCGCGGCACGTGCTGCGGGCGAGAACTTCCCGAATCCGGTGAAATTCACCGTGTCACCGCTCTTGAGCGTCTCGGTAACCGCTTCCATGAAGGCATCGACGGCCTTGCCTGCATCGCGATTCGAGAGGCCGCTCTTTGTCGCGACCCTTTGGATGAACTCCTGCTTCGTCAAAGCCTTCCTCCTGGTTGGGGTGCCATATGGTCAGACCTTGGTGAGTGACCCTAACAAGGGCGTCGGATATCGCTCAACCATGCGGACTACGCCGCGGAGCGTAACGTGCTTGCGAGGAAGATCGGCCAGAGCCGAACACCGATCCTGGCGAGGGCGTCCGAGCCGCCCTCTTCACGGTCGACGACGCACACCGCATTCGACACCCGGAGGCCGACTGCGCGCAGAGCCTCGATCGCGTCGATCGCCGCACCACCCGAGGTGACAACGTCCTCGACGAGACACACGGTCTCTCCCTCGACGAACGTCCCCTCGATCCGGTTGGTCGTTCCGTACTCCTTCGCCTCCTTACGCACGATCACGAACGGCAGGTCGCACTGCAGCGAGGCGGCTGCCGCGAGCGAGACGGCGCCAAGCTCCGGCGCACCGATCCGCTCCGCGTCCGGAGCGTGCTCGTGCACGGCTGTGGCGATCACCTCGCCGAGCGGGCCAAGCAGATCGGGACGCGTGCCGAAGCGGTACTTGTCGAGGTAGTAGGAGCTGCGCTTGCCGGAGCGGAGGAGGAAGTCGCCCTCAAGCAGGGCGGCCTCACGAATCTTGAGCGCGAGTTCGGAGAGGTCGGTCATCTCAGCACGGAACTGCAAGGAGGTCGCGGGCGAGCTCCAGCAGACGGTCGGCGTCCGGTGTGTCGTCGGCGATCGTCGCCATCGAGCCGTCGTCGCCGTAGAAGTCGACACGCTCAAGCCGACGGGACGAGCGGCGCCGGTACATCACCGAGCCGACAAGCGATCCCGCGGCGAGCAGTAGTCCGGTGAATGCCTTACGCGGACGCATCGGCCTTCCTGCGGGCGTGACGTCCGGGCGGCAGCGCAGCCGCCTCGGTGTCGGGTTCGGCAGGAGCGGAAGCGGGCGCCTCGGCGGCCGCAGCCGCCTCCGCCGGCGGAGGCGCTGCGGCGTCGTGTCCCGGTACATCCTCGATCGAGCGTAGGCAGTGCTTGAGGTCGTAGAAGACGAGACCAACCGTCGGATCGGGGCGTGTCGTCGCGATCGCGAGGCGTCCACCCCGGCGCACGACGAAGACGCTGCCGTCGAGCGTCGCGGCCTCGAGCTGGCCGAGCTCGGGCAGGTTCCGCGAAGCGCGGAGAGCGTCCGCCTCGGACAGGAACGCGGTAATCGACTCGCCGAAACGGGCGCGACGGGCCTCGTCGTCGATCGTCGATGCGAGGACGGAGCCGTCGCTCTCGAGCACCGCGACGTGGACGACCTGCGAGGAGATCTCGGTCAGATCCGCGAGGGCTTGGGCCGCATCCATGGCCCTGAGCATACTTGCGGAGCCATGGGACCCATCCTCAGGAAGTTCTTCGCCGACCGCGGCACGCACCTCGCCGCGATGATCGCGTACTTCGCACTGCTCTCGTTCGTGCCGCTGCTCTTCCTGTCGCTGGCGCTGCTCGGCGCCGCCAACCAGGCCGACGAGAACTCGTTCTTCGTCCGCGAGCTCCAGCGGACGTTCCCGAGCACGTCTCTCGACTCGATCCTGCGTGCAGTCCGCGCGATCCGCGAGAACGCGACCGCGCTCGGCGCCACCGGTGGGGCGTTCCTGCTCTGGTCGTCGCTCTCGTTCTTCAGCGTCCTCGAGAGCGCGTTCAACATCGTCTACGACCGGCCGAACCGCCCATTCCTACGCGGCAAGGCGCTCGCGACGCTGATGATGGTCATCTCGCTCGCGTTCCTGTTCGCGTCGCTCGTGGCGGGGTCGATGGGCGCCGAGATTCTCAAGCGATATGGCGGGCTGAACGACAACCCCACGTTCGCGACCGTGATCTCGGTCAGCGCCTCGTTCGTCGGCTTCGTCGTCTTCCTCGCCTCGTCCTACGTCGTCCTGACGAACGACCACATGACGTGGCGCGAGGTCTTCCCCGGCGCGATCGTCGCCTCGGTCGCGCTCGAAGCGACGTTCCAGTTCCTCCCGGCCTTCGTCCAGCTCTCCAAGCACAACCCCGTCCTGCAGACGCTCTCGGGGCCGGCGGTGCTGCTCGTCTGGCTGTACGTGATGGCGAACCTGATCGTGCTCGGCGCCGAGGTGAACTTCCTCCGTCGCCGCCCCGCGCCCTAGGTGGCGGCGAGGAGCGCCGCGACGGCCTTCGCCCGGTGCGAGTGCTCGTGCTTCCAGTCGTCACCGAGCTCGGCGACGGTCACGTCGTAGCCGTCGGGGATGAGGATCGGGTCGTACCCGAACCCGCCGGCGCCCCTGCGTCCCGGGGCGAGCACACCTGCGAGGAAGCCGCCGCCACGGAACTCCTCGCCGTCGGGAGAGAGCGCGACGAGCTCGGAGACCATCCGGGCGCGCCGGTCGGTCTCGGACGCCATCCGTTCGAGCAGGGCGTCGGCCTGGTCACGGCCGGGAGCCCAGCGCGCCGAGTGCAGACCGGGTGCGCCGCCGAGGGCCTCGCACTCGATGCCCGAGTCCTCACCCAGCACCCACACGCCTGCCGGGGCGACGGAGTGCGCGAACCGCGCCTTGATCAGCGCGTTCTCGTAGTACGTCACGCCCGTCTCCTCCGGGTAGTCATCGGAGGCGAGCACGCCGATCTGCCAGCCCGGAAGCGACTCGCGCAGCTCGGCAAGCTTGTGCAGGTTCTGAGATGCGAGAAGGGAGACGACCGGGTCGCTACTCGCGAGGGGCATCGATCGCCTCCTGCTGCCAGGCGCCGAGCTCCTCGATCCCCTCGGCGGCAAGGTCGAGCAGGACGTCGAGCCGGGCGCGGTCAAACGGCACCTTCTCGGCCGTTGCCTGCACCTCGATCAGCCGCCCGTCACCGGTCATGACGACGTTCAGGTCGACATCCGCGTTCGAGTCCTCGGCGTAGTCGAGGTCGAGCAGCGACTCGCCATCGACCACGCCCACCGAGACGGCGGAGACAGATCCGGTCAGGACGCGACTGAGGCCGAAGCGGTCGAGCGCGCGCGACGCGGCAACGTAGGCGCCGCAGATCGCGGCGCAGCGGGTACCTCCGTCGGCCTGGAGCACATCGCAGTCCAGATGGACGGTACGCTCGCCGAGCGCGGCGAAGTCGACGACGCCGCGGAGTGAGCGGCCGATCAACCGCTGGATCTCCACGGTCCGCCCGCCCTGCTTGCCGCGCGCGGCCTCCCGGTCGGTGCGCTCTCCGGTCGACGCGGGCAGGAGCGAGTACTCGGCGGTCATCCAGCCACGACCGGACCGGTGGAGCCAGCGCGGGACGCTCTCGACGACGCTCGCCGTGCAGAGGACCGTGGTCTTGCCCTGCGTCCAGAGCACCATCCCGTGGGGCTGCTCGAGGAATGTCGGATCGGTGGAGATCACGCGCAGCTCGTTGGCGCGCCGCCCGTCGTGGCGGCTCATGCGGCCGCCCGCTCGAGCTCGGCGATGGCGACACGGGTGACATCCTCGATCGGAAGCTGCAGGAACCGCTCGCCGTGCGACCGGAAGAGGTCGGGGTCGCCGGTCGTGAGGAAGCGATACGTCCCTTCACGGTTGCGGTCGTTCTCCCAGCCCTTCCGCGTCAGCGTGTCGGCGACCTCGCGGGCGGTCTCCTCGGCCGAGAAGACGAGCGTCACGTCGCGTCCGAACACACGCTGGAGAACAGGCCGGATCAGCGGGTAGTGGGTACAGCCAAGGATCACGGTGTCGCAGCCGGCCACCTCAAGCGGTGCCGCGTACTCGCGCACCGCGTCGACGGTCTGCTCGCCCGCCTCGATCAGGGGCACGAGCTTCGGGCAGGCAACGGCGGTGAAGCGGACTCCTGCGTCGAGCTCGCGGACGAGCTGCTCGTAACGCCCTGCGATCACAGTGGCCTGCGTTGCGAGCAGGCCTATCCGCCGGTTGCGGGTGGCGCGCACGGCGGCGTACGCCTCGGGGGTGATCACGCCGACCACCGGGACGGTGAGCGATGCCTGGAGCGCAGGCAGGGCCGCCGAGGTTGCCGCGTTGCAGGCGACGACGATCAGCTTGACCCCGAGCGTCTCGAGGTAGCCGCCGATCTCGAAGGCAAACCGCTTGATCTCGTCGAGAGGCCGAGGGCCGTACGGAAGCCGCGCGTGGTCTCCCAGGTAGACAAAGTCCTCGTTCGGCATCGTCACCAGGCACTCGTGAAGAACCGTGAGCCCGCCGACGCCGGAGTCGAAGACGCCGATCGGGCGCGCATCCATGCAGCGATTCTAGGGACAACACCGGGGGCCTATCCTCCGGGTGTGGTCGCGCCCGTTCGAATCGGCACCTGCTCGTGGGCTGATGAGACGCTGATCAGGCACTGGTACCCCAAAGGGCTGCCTGCCGCAGCCCGGCTTGCGTGGTACGCCGAGCACTTCTCGACGGTCGAGGTCGACTCGACCTACTACCGGGTACCCGACCGGGCGATGGTGCAGCGCTGGGCCGACCGCACGCCGCCCGGGTTCACGATGCACGTGAAGGCCTTCGGGGTGATGACGCGCCACCCGGTGAAGGTCGAGCAGCTCCCTCAACATCTCCGCGCCGAGATGCCGGTGGACGCACGTGGCCGCGTCGACCGACCGTCGGCGGAGCTCCGCGCCGTCGTGTTCCGTGAGTTCCTGGACGCCCTCGAGCCGCTGCGCGAGACCGGCAAGCTCGGCGGGCTGCTGTTCCAGTTCCCTCCCTACTTCGCTCCCAGCCCTGCGAGCTACGCGTACCTCGAGTGGGCACGGGAGCAGCTCGGCGGCGACCGGATGCTCGTCGAGTTCCGCCAGCGCGACTGGTTCGCCGAGGACGAGCGTGAGACGATGCTGCGCTTCCTCGAGGATCGCTCGATGGCGTACGTCACGGTCGACGCACCGCGCCTCGACGGTGCGAACGTGCCGCTCACCCTCGTCGCCGCGACTGCGCCGCTTGCCTACTTGCGCCTCCACGGCCGCAACGCAGCGACCTGGAACGCCCGCGGCGGCGGGGCGGCCATGCGGTTCGACTACCTCTACGCAGAGGACGAGCTGCGCGAGTGGGTCAGCCCGCTCCGTGAGCTCTCGGGCGAGGCCAGCGAGCTGTACGTGTTCTTCAACAACAACAACCAGACCCACGGCGTCGCGCAGGCACCCGCGGGCGCACAGATCCTCCGTCAGCTGCTCACCAACGAGGGGGTTCCGGTCGCATAGCGTGCCGCCGATGCGTGTCCTCTCCGTCACCCACGGCCCGCTCGTCCGCACCGAGCTCTTCGGCGACTGGATCCGCGCTGCCGGGCACGAGCTCGTCGAGTGGGAGATCACCACCGAGGGCGTTCCGCCGGACGGGTTCGACGCGGTGCTCGTAATGGGCGGCGACATGAACGTCGGCGAGGAGCACCTCCACCCCTGGCTCCACGATGAGTACGAGCTGCTGCGCGGCTGGGTCGTCGCGGAGATGCCGCTGCTTGGGATCTGCCTCGGCGCTCAGACGCTGGCACACGCAAGGGGAGCGACCGTCGGCCCGGCCGTCGAGGCGCAGATGGGCTTTCTCGAGGTGTCGCTCACCGACGCCGGCAGGCGCGATCGCGTCCTCGGTGCGCTGCCGGAGCGCTTCGAGGCGTTCGTGGGCAACGCGTACGCGTTCGAGGTGCCGGAGGGTGCAGTCGAGCTCGCGACGTCGCGGCCGCAGTCACAGGCCTACCGCCTCGGCGAGCGGGCCTGGGCCGTGCAGTTTCATCCGGAGGTGCGACCGGAGCAGGTCGTGCAGTGGTGGCACGACGAGCCTCATCCACCGCGCCCGCTCGGAGACCTCGAGCGTGACCTTGCGGAGAAGATCAGCGGCTGGCAGGCGCACGGGCGAACGCTCTGCCTCGCGTTTCTCGACGCTGCCCGAGGCTGACTACCCGCCGTACTCGGCAGCGTTGTAGCCGACGCACGAGGCGAGTGAGAGCACGATCGACGACGGCGGCTCGGAGCCCCGGCCGATCACCGTCTCGTAGACGACCTTCCACGAGGTCATGTGCCGGAACCAGACGTACGTCTGCGCCTCCGAGAAGGTCGCCGTCGCAGCGGCCCAGTGGCCGTCGAGACGCGAGACACACACGCGCGAGAAGCCCGTCGCCGTCTTCCCGTACGGGGTGAGCGAGCTCGTGACGAACGCGTGCCGCAGGAGCCCCTGCTCGGCGGCCGTCGCAGCGCGCGCGCGCAGCGCCTTGGTCGACGGGCAGGCGACGGCGTACAGCTCCTTCACGACCTTCGGCGGGGCAGACAGGCACACCCCGTCTGCCGGCTTCGAGGAGTCACGTGTCCAGAGCTCCTTCCACAACCCGGATGTCCGGTGGAAGAGCGTGTCGTTGAGCGCGGTCTTGTACCCCCAGTGCAGGGTCGCGTAGGAGCTGTCGGCGCGGGACACGGCGATCGACTGGACGGCGGCGTTCCCCTGGATGGCCTGGAAGGCGTTGCGCAGCGCCTGCCGCTCGGCGGGCTTCGGCGTCCGCGCGACACCGACGGCCGGAAGAGCGAGCGCGACGGTCACCAGGAGCGCCGCCGAGACCCCGAGGGCCTTCACTCCGGCAGTCCCGACTCGACCGGCAGCTGGGTTTGTGACCACTCGTGCCACGAGCCGACGAAGTTGCGCGCGTTGTAGCCGAGCCGTCCGAGGATCTGGACGGCCATGGCAGAGCGCGAGCCGCTGTGGCAGTAGGCGACGACCTCGGCACCGGCCTCGATCCCGAGGCGCTCGGTGAGCTCCTCGTCGGACAGCAGCATCATCTCCTGCACATCAATGTTGATAGCACCGGGAATGTGACCCTGCCGAGGATCGCACGGCAGCCCGTAGGCGCCGGTGTACTCCCCCGCGCCCCGGACGTCGACGATTCGAACGGCGCCCAGGCGCTGCGCGATCTCAGCGGCGGCGATGTCGCTCATGCGACCGCCCGGACGAGGTCGAGCTCGGCCGCGACCGACGGGCGGAGGCTCAGCTCGTCGAGCCAGTCACCAACCCGCTCTGGGAGAGGAAAGCCGTGGAACTCACGGAGTCTCATGACCCACGGAACGTACGCGAAATCGGCGAACAGGCTGCCGCCAACGGGCAGGTTCTCGAGCCGATGTTCGAGCAGGTGAAAGTCGCGTGCGCGGAACGCGTAGTAGTCGTCCCCGAGCAGCTCGTCGAAGCGAAAGACGGTGAGCCGGGCGGCGGCGCGCGCCGCGAGGTCAGCAGGCAGAAGCGCATGCTCGGGATAGCGCTCCTCGAGGTACTCCATGATCACGGCCGACTCCGGCAGCACGAACCCGTCGTCGAGCACCGGAATCCGGCCGGCCGGATTGAGATCGGTGAGCCAGGGCGGCCGCTTCTTCAGGTCGATCTCCACCGTCTCGTAGGCGAGCCCCTTCTCGTGCAGGACGAGCCGGACACGGGCACAGAATGGGCAGCGGGCAGCGTCGTAGAGGATCACGGCACGCGCATCCCTGCCAGCAGGACATGGGCTGAGAGGTTCTGGAACGGGTCGAGGAGTCGGCCGACGGTCTCCACGTCGAGACCGTAGAAGAGATCGGCCGCCTTCCGCAGGACGAGAGCGCCGATCAGGGCCCTCCCCGCAGCCCACACCCGGAGCGGCGGCGATCCGCACCTCGTCCCCTGCGACCGCGCGGTCGAGAGCTCGAAGTCGTACGGCTCAGGAACCCGAAGCAGGCTCACGCGAGCGTGCGGATGATGTCGTCGAAGGTCTCGAACGGCTTGTGCGCGACGCCCTGAGTCTCGAGGTACCGGCCGAGGCCCGGGCGGGTGAACACCCGGTCGGCAACGAGAGCGGCGCACCGATCCGAGTAGCCGTCACCGACGTAGACGAGCGGTCTGCCCGGCGGCAGCAGCCGCCGCTTGCACAGGTCGCCGCACACCGGGCACAGCGAGTCATCGGCCCAGTTGATGCGCCAGCCGTCCGGACGGGGGTCGAGCCGGTTTGCGACGAGATCGACGCTGACCCCTTCCCGCTCCAGGATCGGCGCGATCGTATCGACGAAGCCGCCAGAGAGCACAAGCGGCCGGAACCGCTCGACGAGCTCGCGAAAGCCCGCGCGCACCCTGACCTCGGCGAGCAGGAATGCGACCGCCTCTTCGAACGGCGCCGTGATCGTCGCGAGCTCGAGCTCCATCACCTCCCGGTAGGAGTGGGTCGTCCCGAGCGCACCCTCCATCGCCTCGAAAACCGCCCCATCGCCGAACCGCTCGAGCAGCATCCACTGCGAGTCGCGAACGGTGACGGTTCCGTCCCAGTCGAGCACGAGCTGGAATGGTTGGGGTGCTAGAAAAGAGATGAGATGCACGGTATCGACGCGCGGATCGAAGAGGAGGTTGCCGGCTGGCCCGGCGTATCCGTCCACCCGCACGGATTCGGCGGAGTCCAGTTTCGACTCGAGGGCCGTGAGCTCGGTCATCTGCACGAGACGCACGCCGATCTCCCGTTCCGCCGCCTGGTGCGCGACATGCTCGTCGAGACAGAGCGGGCGTACCCGCATGCCCAGCTCCCCGACTCAGGCTGGGTCAGCGCCCCTAACAACGACACGTCGATCGATGAGGTGATCGCATTGTTTCGAGTTGGCTACGAACGCGCACGTGTTGCGCTTTCGATCAGGTCCGCGCGCGTACACTCCTCGCGGTCATGACGATGACGACGGCCCGCCGAGCCCTGAGAGCACTCGCTTCCGTAGGAGGCGCCGCGCTCGTGATTGCCACTGCGGGCACAACAGCCCTCGCGGGAACATCGACGGGCGCAGCAACAGGCGGTGACATCCAGCCGGTCTGGTCGCCGGACGGCAAGCAGATCGCCTACGCCGGCCTCGCCGGAGCACACACGCAGATCTACGTGATCGGACGCGCCGGCGGCAAGGCACACGCGTTGACGAGTGGCGCACCGAACCACCTCGATCCGGCCTGGTCACACGACGGCAAGAAGATCGCGTTCTCGCGCCTCGACACCGTCGGTGGGCAGACGCTGAGCGGCCAGGTGTACACGGTCAACGCGTCCGGGGGCGGCCTCAAGCGCCTCACCACCTCACCTGGCGGCTATGACGAGCTCTTCAACTGGTCACCTGACGGCACACGGCTCGCGTTCGTCCGCATCCGGGCGGGCGTCGGCGCGATCTACGTGATGAACGCCGACGGAAGCAGGCAGACCACCCTGACGCCCAACCCGGAAGACGACGACTACCTCGCGTCCTGGTCGCCCGACAGCAGGAAGCTCGTCTTCGATCGAACGGGGTCGAACGCCTTTGGCGACCTCTGGGTGACGAACGCCGACGGCTCGGGCCAGCATCGCCTCGCCGGATCGAGCGCGGACGAGATCGCGCCCGAGTGGTCGCCCGATGGCAGGCAGATCGCCTACATGAGCAACCGCACAGGCCACTACGAGGTCTGGGTGATGAGTGCCGGGGGTGGCGGACAGCGGCGTCTCTCACACACAGCCGTCGACGCCGGCCATCCCGTCTGGTCGCCCGACTCCAAGAAGATCGCGTTCACAAGCGAGGTCAACGGGAGCCAGCAGGTCTACGTGATCGATCGCGGCGGCTCCGGCCAGCATGAGCTGACGACGTCGAGTGGCAACAACAACGACCCGGCCTGGTCGCCCGACTCGAAGAAGATCGCGTTCGAGAGCAGCCGTGCCAGCAAGGGCGCGCAGATCTACGTGATGAACGCCGACGGCTCCAGCCAGAAGCCGATCTCACACTGACCCTCAGGCGACGGTGTTCGCGAGAACGCCGATCTCGGCGTTCTCCAGCTGCACCGTTGCGCCCGTCGACAGAGCCTGCGTTCCGACCGACCCGAGCGTCACGAGCACGTCGCCGGGACGAAGGACGGTGTTTCGTGCTGCGTGTGCGAGCCGAGCGCCCCAGTCGGGCTCGAACGTGTGCGTCGTGTCCGGCACCCCACCGACGCTCGCGCTGACGACGAACCGCGCCGCGTCGGTCGAGAGTGTCGGCCCGAGCGAGAGCGCAAAGTCATGCCGCTTGGCCCCAGGCAGATCCAGTGCGACCCAGGCGTTCGCGAGCGTGTACCCGCCGATCGCACCGTCGGCGCCGATCACCGCGGCCACCGAGCTCCGGTAGCGGCGATCTGTCGATCCCTCGGGCCTCCCGATCGTCGCGCCCGTGCCGACGATCCCGGCCGTGTTGGAGAACACGAACTCGTCGCCGTCGAAGATGCGGACGGTCTGCGGGTGGAGCACCGGCGGGCGAAGCTCGACCTCCGCGAGAGGGTACTCCGCATGCTCACGCGCGCCGCCCCCGCCGGCGAAGAACGCCTGGAGCGTCTGGGCGGCGAGCTGGACGACCCGGTCGCCGTCGATCCGGCCCGGCCACCCGCGCTCGAGATCCATCCCTGCCGGGCTGAACATGCAGAGCTTCATGGTTCGGTGTGCACCACGACGTCGGCGATCTCCGGGCGCTCCAGGCGAATGCGCTCCTCGATCTCGCTGGCTCGCGCGTGCGCCTCATCGAGGCGCGTCCGGCCATCGAGACCGAGCGTGAGGAAGGCAACGAGTCCGCTGTCGGTACGGACGAAGCG
Organism: Actinomycetes bacterium; assembly: GCA_037142875.1. Taxonomy (GTDB): domain Bacteria; phylum Actinomycetota; class Thermoleophilia; order Gaiellales; family Gaiellaceae; genus PALSA-600. The sequence continues at coordinate 128,725 of JBAWZV010000004.1, forward strand.
AAGCTCGCGCGGCGCACGGCCGGTCGAGGCATGCACGATCCGTTCGATCGCGGCTGCGTCGCCGTCGACCTCGCGGCCGGTCGACGGCTCGTTCAGCGGCTCGAGGTGGGTCTGCACCGCGTCGACCTCGGGCACGGCGAGGCGGACGCCGCGCTCGAGCTCCTCGGCCACGTCGTGCGCCTCCTCGAGTGTGAGCGCACCGGGAAGCTTCAGGTGCAGCGAGAGCTCCGTCCGGCCATCGACGTCCACGAGCGCGAGGTTGTGGATCTCTCTCACACCGGGAACGGCGATCGCTGCCGCGTGCACGCGCTCCATCATCCCGGGGTCGACGACAGGCTCGACGTGAACGACGACATCGCAGCCGGGTAGTGCGAGCTCGAGTGCCGCCTCGACCGCGTCCGCCGCCGCGTGGCCCTGACCAACCGGCGCGATCGAAGGTACGCCGATCACGACATCCGCGAACTGGCGGCCCCCCGCGTGACGCATCCGCAGCCGCCGCAACTCGACCGGCGGGCGAAGCGCCTCGATCGCCTTCCGCGCGACGTCCTCGGCGTCAGCGGAGGCGCGATCCATCAAGACGTCGACGTTCCGCCGCGCGAGCCGTGCCGCGGCGACGAGCACGAGCGCAGCGACGAAGAGCGCGGCGATCGCATCGCCGCTCGGGTACCCGGCCCGGGTGAACAGCAGGCCGACGAGGACGGCGACCGAGCCAACGAGATCGCTCGCGAAGTGGAGAGCGTTGGAGGAGAGAGCGGCGCTCCCGTAGCGACGCGAGGCGCGGAGCGAGGTCGTCGCGCGCCCCGCGTCGACGAGAATCACGACGCCGACGACCGCGAAGGTGTACCAGGCGGCGTGCACCTCATGCCCCGATCCGATCAGCCTCTCAACTGCGCGAAACGCGATGTACAGGCTGGCGAGACCGAGAAACGAGGCCTCCGCGAGGGCGGCGAGGTGATCGGCCTTGCCGTGCCCGTACTGGTGGCTCACGTCGGCGGGCCGGCCCGACACGCCGATCGCGAAGAACGTCAGCAGCGCAGCGACGAGGTCAGTCCCCGAGTGCACCGCCTCGGAGACGAGGCCAAGGCTGTGCGCGGCGAGGCCGACCGACAGCTTGAGCGCGATCAGCAGCGCAGCCGCGGCGACCGATACGAGCGCGGTCCGACGCTGTGGGCTCATCGCCATTCCGGGGATTCTCTACGAACTCAGGGTCGGCCCGACTCGGGCGGTGACGTGTCGCCTGTCTGCGCCTCGACCGAACGGCGAAGCGGTGCCTCCTTGATCCACAGAACGGCGATCACCCAACGTCGTCTCCGCCGGGAGCCCCGTGTTGACGATCACGCCCATCACCGCGACGCCAACCGTTGCGCCCATCTGACGCGAGAACTGCGTCAGCGCCGTCGCCGAACCGATCTGCGAACGTCTGACGGTGTTCTGCCCCGTGATCATGAAGACCTGCGTCATCGCCCCGATCCCGATCAGCGCCATGCACGCCACGCTGACAGCGACGATCGGGTTTCGCAGTAGATCGAACGGCAGGATCGGCTCGGCCGTACGCCGCTCCACGACCGCGAGGAGCAGCGCGACCATGAGGCCGAGATAGATCGAGAGCACCCGCCCGAAGGAGCGGGTGCAGCCCGGCGGCCGGCGCCCGAGCCAGTTGCGGAGCCTGCTCATTCCACCGGTTGAGCCACGCGGGGCTCGCGGCACACCCGCTCCAGGATGATCGCGGCTGCGATTGCGGTACCGCCGATCACCTCCCAGCGGGTCAGCTTCTCGGACAGCAGCACGAGCGCGAAGAAGACTCCGACGAACGGCTGCAGGTTGGCAAAGAGCGTCGCCCGCGACGGCCCGACCTGCCGGATCGCGGTGAACCAGAGGATGTTGGTGAGGAAGAGCGGGCCGATCACGGCGTAGGCAAACGCGATCCACATCAGCGGCCCGAAGCTCCCGATGCCCTGGTCGAGGAGCTGCGGGATGCTCACGATCGCGAGCGGCACCCAGCCGCAGGCGAGGACGACCGAGCTGATCCGAAACGGTGAGTAGCGGCGCATGAGCGGCGCGATCGTGACCGAGTAGCCCGCCCACGTCGCGGCGGTGCAGACCGCGAGGGCGTCGCCGAACAGGTCGTGCGAGACCCCGCCGCCTGCGACGAAGCCGACACCCACAAACGACACTCCGGCCGCCATCCAGAACATGCGTCCGGGCCGCTCGAGACCGACGAGCGACGCACCGATCCCGGCAAAGATCGGGGTCGTCCCGAAGATCAGCGAGACCGTCGACGCGGTGGTGCGATGGACCGCGGAGACGAAGCAGAGCTGGTTGACGAAGATCAGCATCGCGGCGATCGCGACGAGCTTCCCGTCGGAGAGGCGGATCCGGAACGAGTGCTCGCGCTGCCAGGTGAAGCCGGCGAAGAGCACCGTGGCGGCGAAGTACCGCGTCGTCGCATAGGCCAGGGGCTTGAGGTCGTGCGTGAGGAGGTACCGGGAGACCGTCGTGTTGAGCGACCAGAGCACGACCGTGCCGAGCAGCATCAGATCGACCGGAGCGACTCGGTGTCTCACGCTCCGACACTATCCACCGCCACCCGGCCTGTCGTTAGGCTTGCAGGATGCACGCCGAACCGACACGCGCGGACATCGACGCACTCGTCGGCCCGGCGACGCCCCACTTCGCCTACCAGCTGCGGGCTCGGATCGCAGAGCTCGTCGCCGGGCTCCCGGCCGAGAGCGAGATTCGCCGTTACGCGGAGGAGAGGATGGAGCTGCTCGACCGGCTCGGCCACGCATCCTCCAAGGCGGATGAGGGTGGCCGTGAGGCTGCCTCGCGTCCCGGCTGGGATCGGATTCCGAGCGCCGCCTCCGCCGACCGGCCGCTGCCGCAGCGATGAACGTCTTCGTCACGGGTGGGTCACGCGGCATCGGCCGCGCGATCGCGCTGCGCTTTGCCCGCGACGGCGCCAGGCGCGTCGCGATCGGCTACCTCCGGAACGACGCAGCTGCTGAGGCCACCGCCGAGGAGCTGCGAGCCGCCGGTGCCGAACCGGTGCTCGTGCGCGGCAATGTCACCTCCGACCGCGTGACCGAGCAGGTCGCTGCGCTCGGCCCGCTCGACGTCCTCGTCCATAACGCGGCGACCGGCGTCGCCCGTCCCGCGCTCGAGACCGAGGACAAGCACTGGGACTGGACGATGAACGCAAATGCGCGAGCGCTCCTCTCCCTCACGCGCGCAGCCGTTCCGCAGATGCCCGCCGGATCGTCGATCATCGGCATCTCATCGCTCGGGTCGGGACGCGTGCTCGAGAACTACTCGCTGATCGGCACGTCGAAGGCAGCCCTCGAGGCGCTCGTCCGCTACCTCGCCGTCGAGCTGGCGCCACGGGGAATCCGCGTGAACGCCGTGTCGGCGGGTGTCGTCGAGACAGGCGCGCTGGAGCACTTTCCGAACCGGGACGAGATGCTTGCGTTCGGCAAGGCAAACCCCGCGGGACGCCTCGTCGACCCCGACGATGTCGCCGGGGCGGTCGCGTTTCTCTACTCACCAGACGCCGCGATGATCCGCGGCCAGGTGATCGTGATCGACGGCGGATTTTCCCTCACCATCTAGCGGCAGCCGCGGCATACTGGACGCGTGATCTGGCGAGGCGTCTCCACGGTTCTGGCGCTGTGCGCGCTCGCGGTGCCCGCGGCCGGCACGGCGACCGCGTCGTCCGACCATGGCATCGACAGGCCGCCGCGAGCGCTGACCGCGAGCGACAAGGCGATCTGGATGAGCGAGTGGGTCGCCTGCCGACGGCGGACGTTGCGCCACCTCGCCTACGAGCTTCACATGAAGGTCCCGGCGTCTCGCACCCCTCAGGAGACTGCGAAGGCGCTCGCGACCCGGGCGATGCTGTTTCTCTACGACCTCGAGAACGAGACCGACGCGGGGATCGACGGCTGCCGCAACGGTCTGCTCTGGGGCTTCTACCACTAGCCGCCTAGGGCGCCGGGCTTCTCCACCGACGAAGCCGCCCGAGCGTTCCGAGGGCGATGTACCCGGCGATCGCCGGGTTCTCCTGGAGGCGCCGTATCGAGTACTCGTACCACCTCACCCCGAACGGCAGGTAGACCCGAACGCGGTGACCCGCACGAACGAGCTCGTCGCCGCGGCGCTCCCGCACGCCGAGCAGCATCTGAAACTCGTACGCCTCGCGTTCGAGGCCGCGCTCGCGGATCTGGTCGAGCGCGTCGATGATCAGCTCCTCGTCGTGGGTTGCAATCCCGACGTAGGAGCCCTGGTCGAGGAGCGCCGAGAGGGTCTCGCGGTAGCTCGCCCTGATCTCGTTTTCAGCCTGGAACGCGATCTCGGACGGCTCGACGTAGATCCCCTTGCAGAGCCGGACGTTCGCAAGCCCGTCGATGTCGGTGAGCGTGCGACGCAGCCGCGCCTGCAGGACGACCCCGACGTTCTCGTGTCCGCCGGCGCGAAGCCCGCGGTAGAGGCCGAGGGTGGCGCCGGTCGTCGATGAGTCCTCCATGTCGATCCGCACGAAGTTGCCGCGAACGCGCGCGTCCTCGGCAACGTCAGTGAGGTTCTCGCGGCAGTGCTCCGCATCGACGTGAAGGCCGAGCCCGGTGAGCTTGATCGAGACGTTCGCGTCGAGCTTCTCACTCTCGATCCGGGCCAGCACCTGGTGGTAGGAGCGCGCGATCTCCTGCGACTCCGCGATCGACGTCACCGCCTCGCCGAGGACGTCGATCGTTGCGAGCTTCCCGGCGACGTTGAGGCGCGAGACAACCCGGACAGCGTCCTCGAGCGACGGGCCGGCGATGTACGGAGCCGACAGACGGCGCACGATCGGCTTCGGCACCGCCGGCAAGGCTTTCACGATCGCGCGGTCAAAGAGCGCCACGAGGGCGCAATTCTAGAGGGGTGGCCAGATGCGCGACTCCCCTGGTGGGATGCTCGCGCTGCGCCGCCGACCGGGCGCTAGTCGCGCATGAATCCCTGGCGGGCTGCGCTGACAAGCGCGACCGCCTCGGGAAACAGCACGCGCATGGCGTCGCGGAGTGCGACTGCCTGCTCGCCGGTGGTACCCGTCGCCGCGACCTGGGCAAGCGCGGCAGCAGTGAGCTCGACGGCGGTGTTGAGCGTCAGCGTCGCGTACTGCTCACGCTGCGACTCCTGCACGGTCTCCGCCTGCTGCTCTGCGAACTCGCGCAGGCTGCGGAGCAGATCCTCGGGATCGCCGCCGAACGGAAAACCGAAGCCACCTTCCATCGATCCCAGCCTAGCGAAGCGGGGTCAGATACCCGCTGAGCACGTCGGCGACGAACGCCTCGACCGTGCCGGCGGCCGCCGCCAGCGCGTTTCCAAACGGCGACTCATGCCCGCCGAGCGCCGCCTCGAGCTGACGGGTTGCCGTCCCGACGACGTCGAGGAACTGCGGCGAGGCGACGCGCGGGGGCGCTCCGATCGTTCGCTCGAGCGCAAGCGCCGCTGCCTCGGCCTCCTCGATTCCGTCGGGCTGCTCGGTCATGCGCAGCTCGGCGAGCTGCACCCGCAGATCCTCGAGGGCACCTCCCCCCGCGAGCTCAACCGCGAGCTCGCAGAGAACGACGATCGACGCAACCTCGCGCACAGCCTCACGGGTCTCGGCGACCACGCCTGCGTCATCGACGACGAGCCACCGCCGCGCCTCGTCTTCTCCGAAGGAGACGAGGTATGCGCGGCGGCCGTCGGACGGCTCGGCCGGGAGCACCCCGCTGACAACGCCAAGTGTCCCGAGCGTCGCGGCGATCCTGGTGAGGTCGTCGGCGAGTTCCACCAAAGCAGCTTAGGCACCAGTCGACGAGCGACGACTTGGGTTCCCGCTCCCGCGCCTCTACAGTTCGGACGGTTGGCCTCCGCGGAACCCCAGACCGGCGAGGATCCGTATGCGATGCGGGCAGGCGCGAGCGCCGAGCACGTGCACCCGGCCTGGTACGCGCTGCGTACCGGCGGCTGGCGGGACGACATCACGGTGACGCACCTGCCGTCCACCGGCTGGAACCTCGCGTATCTCGCCCTCGACGCCCGTTCGCCATGCCCGGCGTACCGTCGGACCCACGGCCGGGGTCGAGCCGACGGAGTCCGCTCTCCGCGTCTTGCCCTGGGCAAACGTCCTGCTCGGCGCACCAGTCGTCGTCACCCGCCTAACCTAGAGCCATGACTGCCGCCGTGATCGTCGCCCTCTCGTCCGCCGTCGCCGCGACCGCCGCGGCACTTGCAAGCTTTTCGGCTCTCCGTCGGGCACGTTCGGGTTCCGAGGTGCTCGCCAGGGAGATCGATCGAGGCAAGCGCGCCTTTGACGAGGTCGTCGGCCGCGAGTCTGCCGAGCGTGCAGACGCCCTCGCCCAGACGCTCGCCCTGGCCCGTTCGGAGTCGCTCGCAGCGTTCGCGAGCGATGAGCGGCGGCTGATCGACGAGCGCCGACGAGACGTGGCCGAGCGCGAGCGAGACGCCGCGGCAAAGCTCAGCGACGCCCTGACCGAGGCGCAGCGCACCGTCGAACGCCGACTGGCGGACTGGAACTCCGACCTCGAGAAGCTCCAGGACGGCCTCGCGGCCGAGCTCGAAAGGATTGGTGTACGCCAGCAGCAGCTGATGACAGACGTCGAGCGCGGGATCGGCGACGAGGCCGGCCAGCTACAGACGGCGCTCGACGAGCATCGGGGCTTGATCGCGAAGCTCCGCACCGACTTCGATGCCTCCGCCGAGGCGGTAGCGAAGGCTGCCACCGCGGAGCTCGACGAGCAGGCCGCCGACCGCCGTCGCGCGCTCCACGAGCTCTCGGAACGCCTCCGCCGGCGAGAGCGCGAGATCGGGGAGCTGATCGAGCGTGAGCAGGCCGAGGTGACGGCACGGATCAGCGCGCAGGTCGGCGAGATCGAGCGGCACCAGCTTGAGCAGCTCCGCCGGGTGGTCACCCTCGAGTCGACGCGGTTTGCCGAGGGGGCCGCGCAGCAGTTCGACACGACGATCCGCTCGGCCCGCGAGGATGCGGCACGGCGTCTCGGTCGTGAGCTCGACCTCGCCGTCGAGCGATTTACACGCGAGACCGAGGGAGTCCTGGCCGAACGTGTCGAGTCAGAGGTTCGAGCAGCCGAGTCACGCCTGAAGGATCTCGCGCGCCGCGTCGAGGAGCTCGCAGCGCGCGCCCTGGGGACAGGCAGCTAGAGTCCCGGACCTCCGGCGAAATCAGGCGGAGGCAGGGTTCGACGACACGGAAGCGAAGAGGCGCGACAGATGGCACAGATCACCGAAACCCCACAGTCCGAACGCGAGAAGGTCGAGTCGTGGCGTCTTCACGTGCTCGTCGAGGCGGGCTACCCTCTGCCGCTCGCCGAGAAGCTCGCCCACTCCGAAGCCGATCTGCATCGCGCCGAAGAGCTCCTTCGCTCGGGCTGCACGCCCGAAACCGCCGCCGAGATCCTTCTCTAGCGGCGCGGGCACGGTCAGGCACGGCGTTTCGCCGAGCTAGCCTGCTGCCATGAAAGTCGAGTCGACCGAGGTCGACGGGAAGAAGGTCTTCTCCGTCCGCGCCTTCAACGAGGGCATCGGGGCGTGGCTCGGCAAGCTGCCGACCGTCTGGGTTGAGGGCGAGGTGACCGAGCTCCGCCGCCAGGAGCGGTGGGCGTCCGTGTTTCTGACCCTCAAGGACCCGGAGAGCGGCGCGTGCGTGGCGGTTCAGATGCCCCGTCGCCAGTTCGACGCTCTCGAGCTCGCCCTGGAGGACGGCGAGAGGGTGCACGTCTACGGTCGTCCGGAGCTCTACGCCCAGCGCGGCAGCTTCTCGTTGCGCGCCCTCACGATCGAGCGGTTCGGGCTCGGCGCGCACCTGGCTGCGCTCGAGCGGCTGAAGCGCGAGCTGGCCGCCGAGGGGCTCTTCCTCGCGGAGCGCAAGCGGCCCCTGCCGCGCATCCCGCAGCTGATCGGCCTGATCACGGGCAACGACGCGGCCGCCAAACGCGACGTCTTGACAGCGATCACCACACGCTTTCCGCCGGCCCACGTGATCGTCGCCGAGACCTACGTCCAGGGGCCGCGTGCTGCTCCCGCGATCGTCGCCGCGATCACCGACCTGTGCGAGCGCGGCGTCGACGTGCTCGTGATCGCACGCGGTGGTGGCTCGTTCGAGGACCTCTTGCCGTTCTCCGACGAGCGGCTCGTCCGAGCGGTCGCGGCCTGCCCTGTTCCGGTCGTCTCCGCCGTCGGCCACGAGCAGGACACGCCGCTCTGTGATCTCGCAGCCGACGTCCGCGCCTCGACACCGTCGGTCGCGGGCCGGCTCGTCGTTCCCGATCTGGCCGAGCTGCGGGCGTGGCTCGACCGCGCCCACACGACGCTCGGCCGTAGCGCGCGCCGCCTCTGCGAGCGGCACGCCGACCGTCTCACCGGAAGCCGCACCCGGCTGCGCACGGCGCCGCTCCTCGCGATCGAACGGCGGCGGGCTCGCGTCGGAACAGCCGAGGCCAGGCTCAAAGCCCTCTCACCCCGCGCCACGCTCGAGCGGGGGTACGCGATCGTCCGTGACGCCAACGGCTTCGTGCGCGACCCGCCGCCGGCAGGCGCAGCCCTCTCCGTCGAGGTCGCAGGCGGCACGTTCGGAGCACGCGCGGAATGACAGCCGAGCCGACCTTCGAGCAGGCGCAGGCCGAGCTCGAGCAGATTGTCGACCGCCTCGAACGTGGCGACGTCGGACTCGATGAGCTGACGAAGCTCTGGGAGCGCGGCGAGCAGCTCGTGAAACGCTGCGCCTCGCAGCTCGCGGAGACGCAGGGCAAGATCGAGGAGCTCGCGAAGCGCCTCGACGTCAGCGACAGCTGAGCGCGATCCGTTCGCCGAGATCGGCGAGATCCTCGGAGGCGCGCAGCTCCCCGCCGCCGAGAACGTGGATCTCGGCGTTCAAGCTCCGTGCGCTCTCGCGAACCGCATCCGTCGGCGCCTGACCGGAGAAGAGCGCGCAGTCAACCCCGACGGCAGCGCAGCGACGCACGACTGCCCCGGGGACCTTCCCCTCGAAGGTCGTCTCGTCAGCCGCGCCCTCACCGGTGATCGCCACGGTCGCTCCGCGCGCCAGCTCGTCGAAGCCGATCAGGTCGAGCACGAACTCCGCACCCTCCAGCAGCCGGCCCCCGAGCGACGCCAGCGCAGCGCCGAGCCCGCCCGCCGCACCCGAGCCCGGTAGCGCGGCGAACCGCTGCAGGCGCGCGATTCCAGCGAGCCGCCGCTCGAGCTCCTCGACTGCCTCCGGCGTCGCGCCCTTCTGAGGCCCGAACGCCCGGGCGGCGCCACGAGGGCCAAGCAACGGGCTCCGCACATCGCACAGAACCTCAAGAGGCACAGTCCCTGGCCAACGGTCGAGCAGCGTGAGAAGCCCTGCCCCACCGTCGACGGTGGCAGAGCCACCGAGGCACACGAGCACCTCGCGCGGCGACCCGTCGAGAACGGCGTGTAGCAGCTCGCCGAGCCCCGCGCTCGACGCCTGCAGAGGGTCGCGCTCCCGCGGGTTGATCAGCCCGAGCCCGATCGCCTGCGCCGACTCGACGACGACTCGGCCGTCGGCGAGCACCACGTACCCCGCCGAGACCGCCGCGCCAAGCGGGCCGGTGACGGTGAGCGACTGCCACTCCCCACCGAGTGCCTGGCGCAGAAGCTCGCCCGTTCCCTCTCCGCCATCGGCAACGGGGCACTCCACCGCCTGCCAGCCCTCGACGCGACGGACGCCCTCCGCGAGCGCCGCAGCCGCCGGGCCGGGGCCGAGGACGCCCTTGAGGCTAGCCGGGCAGAGAAGCGCTCGCATCGTCCGACACCGGGTTGCGGGGCGCTTCGGGGTCACTCGATGGCATCTGCTTGAGCGTTGCGTACGAGAGGCCTTCGCGGGCGAGGAACAGGAACCCAACTCCCACACCGACGGACGCCTCGATCGCCTGTAGACCGATCCCGAAGGCGAAGCCCCTGCCGTAGTCGACGCCGTACTGGGTGAGCGGGTAGGCGATCGCGGCCTGGACGAGCCCGATGTTTCCGGGCCAGAGCGGGAAGATCGTGGCGACGTTCATCAGTACCAGCACGAGCCCGGCAGCGACGAGCGGCTGGTAGATCCGAAACGCGTGCATCGCGGCGTCGACGGCGAACAGCTGGAAGACCCACCCGGAGAACTGGAAGGTTGCCGCGGTCGCCGCCGGAACCGGGGCACGCATGACACCCAGGCCGAATCTCGCCCGCACGATCAGCGCGCGGATCGTGCCGAGCTCGTCGATCGGGCGCGTGTGGCTATGACGCCTGGCGCCGATCACCGCGAACGCAAAGAGCGCCACACCAACCCCGAGTACCACCTCGAGGCTCGTGAATGCCCAGGGTGGGAGCTTCGCGAAGAGCAGCACCCAGACAACCAGGGCGATTGCCGGGAAGAGGTCAAAGATACGGTGGGCGAGCACGGATCCGATCAGCGTCGCCCACGACCCGCGTCGGCCGGCCATGCGCCGGTTCAGCACCGCGACGCGTGCGAGCTCGCCCACCCGACCCGGCAGCACGACGTTGCCGAAGAGACCGACGCAGAACGCACTGAAGACAAGTCGAAACCGCGGATGCGGCTCGGGGAGCGCCTGCCGGATCGCCGTGTTCCAGGCGACGGCCCGGACGACGACCGAGAGGAGGTTGAACCCGACGGCCGCGATCACCCACGGCCAACGCACGACGGTGAAGGCGTCGGAGACGGTGCTCCAGTTGGGGCCGCGCCACCAGATCATCCCCACGCCGATCAGAATGAGTGGCACGGGGATGAGCAGACGCCAGCTTCGAAGCAGGCCGCTCAGCGCGTCACCCGCTCGTAGATCGTCTCCAGCTGCGCCGCGATCGTCGTCCAGGCGTACCGCTCGACGGCGAGCGCGCGGGCTGCGCGTCCCATCTCCACGCGGCCGGGCTCGTCGGCGAGCACGTCGACGATCGCCTGTGTCAGCGCCGCCTCGTCGCCGGGTGGAACGAGGCGCCCGACGTTGCCTGCCGCCACCGCTGCGAAGCCTGGGATGTTCGAGGCCACAACCGGGGTGGCGGTTGCAAAAGCCTCCGCGAGAACGAGGCCGAAGCTCTCGCTGCCGGTTGCCGGTGAGACGAAGAGCTTGCCGCGGGCGAGCTCGTGTGTCCGCACCTCGTTCGTGACGATCCCGAGCACGTCGATTCCGGTCTCATCAAACCCCATGCGCGCGTGGAGAAGCCGGTACTGGAGCGGGTCGGCGCCGATCAGCCGCAGGCGGGCACCGGTGCGCCGGTGGATCTCGGGCCAGGCCCGCAGCAGCACCGGGAGGCCCTTGCGCGGATCGTGGCGGCCGATGAAGACGATCGTGTGGTCGCGATCGGTCGGGTCGGCGTGCTCCGGGATCACGACGCCGTTTGGCACGATCTCGAACTCGTCGCCGAGCCACCGGCCGGCGGACGAGGCGGCGAGCGGCGAGACGGCGATGCGGGCGTCGATGCGGTCGATCAGGAATCCCCAGACAGGGAGCCCGTACCGCATCCAGCCGAGGTCGCCTGCGGCGTGCCACGTCGCGACGATCGGGCACTTCGCGTGAGCGAGCGCTGCCACGCAGATCGCCGGGGTCATCGGCTCGTGTAGATGGATGACGTCGAACTGCTCCTCGCGCAGGACCTCACGGACCTTCCAGATCGACCGTGGCGAGAGCACGATGTTCGGCAGCGAGCCGTTCGCCGGGACGACGACCGAGCGGCCGACGGGGATGACGTGCCCGGGCGGTGTTCCGTGGCGGCCTGAGCGCGGGTGAAGCGCGCGGGTGAGGTAGCCGGGCGGGTCGTTCCCCATCAGGATCTTCACCTCGTGGCCGCGGGCGCGCAGCGCGGCCGCCTGGTTCTCGGCCAGCTCGACGACCGCGCCGGGGTATGACCATGAGAACGGGACGACGATGCCGACCTTCATGCGTACGCCGCCGCGAATGCGGGTGCGAGCCGTTCGATGCCCCGCTCGAGTGTCTCGTCGCTGACGGCGAGCGAGACGCGTGCAAAGCCGGCCCCGCTCGGCCCGAAGCCCTCGCCGGGTGCGACGGCGACGCGGTGCTCGACGAGGAGCCGGTCGGCCGGGAGCGTCTCGGGCAGGCGCAGCCAGACGTAGAACGTCCCTTCGGAGACGGGCGGCTCCGGCAGCGCGGCGGCGAGCCGGTCGCGCCGCGCCTCGTACCCGGCGCGGCGTGCCTCGACGGAGTCCTGCGGCCCTTCGAGCGCCGCGATGGCGGCCTCCTGCAGCGGGACGAACACGCCAACGCGCGAGTGGTCGTTGAGCAGGTTGACGCGCTCGACGATCTCGGGGTTGCCGACGACGAACCCGATCCGCCAGCCGGCCATCCCGAAGCTCTTCGACATCGACCACAGCTCGACGCCGATCTCCTTGGCCCCGGGTGTCGCAAGGAAGCTCTCGGGCGCACGCCCGTCGAAGACGAGGTCGTTGTAGGCGGCGTCGTGCACGATCACCGTGCCTGTCCGCACGGCGTAGTCGACGGCAGAGGCAAACGCGCCGGGCGGCGCGCAGACGGCGCAGGGGTTCGATGGGTAGTTGAGGAAGGCGGCTGCAGCGTGCGGTGCGGCGTCGAAGTCAGGGGCCCAGCCGGCGCTTGGGTCGAGATGGAGGAAGGCCGTGTGCGCGCCGGCGAGCGCGACGCCCGACGGGTAGTCCGGGTAGTAGGGGTCGGGTAGCAGGACGATGTCGTCGCGCTGGGCGAGCGAGAGCGCGAGCTCGACGATCGCGGCCTTGGTGCCAGGCACGATCGCAACCTCGCGGTCGGGGTCGATCTCGACGCCGTAGTGATCGCGATAGCGCGCCGAGATCGCCTCGCGAAGCCGAGGGAGGCCACGGAAGGGTGCGTAGCCGTGAACGTCGGGGCGCGAGGCGGCCGAGCGGAGGGCGTCGACGACGTGCTGCGGCGGGCCAACCTCGGGGTTGCCGCGGCCGAGGTCGACGATCGGCGCTCCGCCGTCGGCAGCCGCAGCAGCCACGCGGCCGAGGAGGGCGGCGAAGTACTGCTCCGGCAGCCGCTCAAGCCGATTGGGACGGGGGCGCACACGCCGATCGTAATTGGACGGCGCGGATGCCGACGGGGAACGCCGCGTCAGGCGGTAGCGGCGAGGTTGAGCGCGCTCTGCTGCGCGGTGCTCGTGGCGACGCGAATCGCGTCGGCAAGCGTGGTTCCGTCGTCGACGTAGACGTAGATCCCGGAGAGGACGTCGCCCTTCGTCTGCACGACGTCGACGTGGGTGTGAACCTCGGTCATCGACCCGACGCGGGCCGAGTCGACGACGACGTAGGCGACGTAGCCGGGGAGGAGCTTCGCGATCGTGAGCCGCTCGCGGATCCGCCAGCGTCGAAACACGGGCTGCACGGGGTCGACCCTGCCGCCCTTCGGGCAGGAGGCAAGCGCGGTCGTCAGCTCCCGGACAGCCTGCTTCGCCCCACCCGGCCTGTACGAGACGACCTCGTTCGAGAGACTGTTTCCGACACCCGAGAGGCTGTAGTTCACCTGGAGGCGGTCGAGGCGCAGTGCCTCGCTCGGGTAGTCGAGGCGGCAGATGGTCATCGTCCGGTCACCGGTCGTGCCGCGTCCGCTTGCCGGGATCTGCTGCGTGTAGCCGGCACCGACCTGCTTGGTCGTCAGGGCGAGCCTCGACAGGCTCACGTCCACGCGCGCCTGCGCGGTTGCAGCGGAGAGCACGCAGAGGAGCGCAGCGACGCCGACGACCTTCACGGTACGAATGGTGCCCAACTTCGAGCAAACGGCAAGCGAGAACCGACACCGGATCTGCCCCGTGCGGTCGTACACTCCGTGCGTGGGCGCCGATGCGATGTTCGAGGGTGGTCTTGCCGAGCTGCACACCCATCTCGGCGGCTCCGTTGCAACGGACATCATGTGGAGCCTTGCCCACGAGCAGGGCATCGCTCTGCCGACGCGCGACTTCTGGGAGTTCGACCGGATGGTCACGGTCTCCGACCCGCGCGGTGTCCCGGATCTCGACTCGCTCGACCGGATCTACCACCTGTCGGAGCTGATCCAGTCCTCCCCGCTTGCGGTCGAGCGGTCGGTGCACGCCGCGATCGGCGGGGCGTACCGCTCGCAGGGGATCACGACGCTCGAGCTGCGTTTCAACCCGATGAAGCGCAACCGGGGCGGTGAGCGCGACCTCGACCACATCATCCTGGCGGCCATCCGCGGCCTCGACCGCGCATCGCTCGAGTACCCGCAGGTGCATGCCGGGCTGATCCTGATGATGGACCGGACGTTCACCGCCGCCCAGAACTTCGTGATCGTCGAGAAGGCGATCCGTTACGCGCCCCGCGGCGTCGTCGGTGTCGACATCGCGGGTCCCCGCCCCGGCGGTGAGCGCTGGGACTACACGCAGATCGCAGACCACGTCGAGACCGCCCGCGGTGCGGGTCTTGGCGTGACGATCCACGTCGGCGAGGAGGGCGGTGAGTACGGCATCGCCGAGCTGCGCGA